>CANJEU010000348.1 GCA_947473445.1 Fidelibacterota bacterium
GTCCTGACCGTTAGGTTACCGTGATGGTAGACATAACAGCACCGTGCATCGGTATGCACCTCGCCGGTATTGAACTGCGCGAACACATGAATGTCGTCGGTGACGTCATAAGAGAGCTTGGAGAAGACCTTCGTGCCGTTGCTTTCGATCATGATGCTCTGGCCGCCCATTTCGGACGACTGGGCCCAATCTCCGCCGACGTTATAGATACCGCTGGCGAAGTCGCCGTAGTTGTAATTGAAGGGCTGGCCATTCGGACCAAAGGCTGTTCCCTTTAGCGGTCCGCTAACAATGATACCGCCCGGGTAAGCCTGGGAGAGACCAACGCGGTCACTTAGGATCAACTGCGGCTGTCCGTTGGTAGCCGTGCGGTTCGGGTTTTGAATGTAGTACCAGCCCTGCATGTTCCACTCGCGCTGATCGCCATCCACACCATCTTGCCGATCGTGCAAACCTTCGATCACGAAGTGGCCGCGGCCGCCGGCAAAGGCGGTGCCTGCTGCTAGGTTAATCTTATACTGCTTACCGTCACCGCGCTCCGTGACGCCACCCATGACGCTGCCTTTCACGCCTTGGAACTCGGTGTCGAGTACGAAGTTTACGACACCGGCCAAGGCATCGGAGCCGTAGACTGCCGAGGCGCCGCCGGTGACCACGTCAACGCGGCTGATGAGTGTGTCGGGGATGAGATTGATGTCGACCACCCCATCGGCGGAGGACGACGGAAGCCGGCGCCCGTCAAACAGCACCAGTGTGCGGTTCGCGCCGAGATTGCGCAGGTTGAGGTTGTTGCCGCCCGAGGTGCCGCCGTTGCCAATACCGGTAGAGGCAGGCGTATTCGATCCTTGGAAGATCGGCATTTGGTTCAGGGTATCAGCGATGTTCGGCTTGGCTGATTCCTGCAACTGTTCGATACCGACGACCGTCACAGGCGTCGGAGCTTCGTAGCCGTCGCGAACGATGCGCGAACCTGTGACGACGATTTCCTCAGGTGCCGCTTGGGCCGCCTGCGCGTCCGCTGCGTGCGCCGGGCTGGCAGCCAGAGGCGCCGCGAGCATGATCGCGGCAATGCTGCTGGTAGCTTTCAGGCGCCGACAATGACTCGCTTGGATCAGTTTCAACATATCGATATCCCCCCTAGAATGAACTTTGTAGACGTGCCGGTCCGTCCCTATGCCCGGCGCGGCGGCGCTTCCGCCGCCTTTAGTGAACTTCCTGGCCTCTCAACTCATCGGCAACCCATCCCCAACGCACACGACTCCCCGTCCGGCGCAGAGATTTTCTCTCGCGCCTGTTGCAAAGGTCGTGTGCGATGAAATCCCCTCACCTATGCCCGGCCCGCGTAAGGTGCGAGACCTGACAGAACGAAACGAGTGAGCCCGTCCTCTCCTAGACTCCAGTTATGCAAAGTCGCCGTATGCCGATAGTGCCGGACCCTGTGGACTCTGAGTCGCAGACACCAACGCTTACGGAGAGATAATTTTTCCTGTCCGTTTCACCGTAAATAATCATCGATCGTTTCCTGCCGATTTCTTAGCGTCGGGCGCATTCGCGGTTTGCTTGACGACCCTGCCGAGACCTCCGGACGTTGCCTTCGCGACAACCGTACCGTCAGCTTTGGCGAGGAAGGCCGGAACTGCTTCCATGCGCCACGCGGTTGAGACGCGACGGTTCTGGCCGGTTACTGGATCAGGATCAGCGTCGGCGAGCTTCTGCAAATTCCAGTAGAAGGCGACGGGGTCTGCGGTGGCCGGGCGCGCCGTATAGAGATAAACCCAGGCGTGCCAGTCGGTGTAACCGCCCCAGTAGCCAACTATTTTGCCGTTGCCCTCGGGCGCGGAGCTCATACGCATCTTGGTATTGGTGAGATCGACGGCGGTGTAGAAGGGGAAACCCGCGAGCATATAGACGTCGCCGGACTTGACTGACAGAACGCCTTCCCGGATTTCCCCCTGCAGAACGTTGTTTGAGCGCTGCGACGGATCAAGCACGTAGGTGGCATTGCTTCGCACATTAAACTGCGCATCGCGCTCGAGATGCCGCACAGTTCGGTCGAGCGTGATGGTGACGGGACCGTCCTTGCTGAGGTCCTCGCCCGAGATCTGCATCGCCCATCCAGGTGATGCGTCAATCAGCGCGGCCCAACCGAGTGCTTCGGTGTACGGCATTTCCGGCGGCGGCCGCATGGCGAAGTTTGGGTGGCAGCCGACAGCGCGCCAAAGCTGGTTGTCAACTTTCTGGCCCGTCTCGGGGTCGGTAAATTTGTTCTTGTCCGGCCCGCCGAGATCGAAGCCGTACGCGAACTTGCCTTGAATCATTTCAAGTCCGGGGTCCTTCGTCACCGCGGCTGGGTAGCTGCGCGAGGAGACCGGCTTGCCATCGACCATGGCGACATCGCGGCGGCGGGGACCTTCCTCGTCGGCGACGACGCCTGCCTTGGAACTTATCGGACAATCGGTCGCAAAGTCCGCCGTATTGGTGGCGGTGGCGAACCAGCTAATGACATAGCCGCGGGTTTCCAATGCCATTGCGGGAGACGTGCTGATGCCAAAGGGCAGAGCAATGGCGGCAAGGAGAGCACCGCGCGAAGCGGCGGATCTGGCAGACTTACGGGCCGGATAAACTTCCATCGACAGCTCCTAAATGCGCATCTGTCGCAAGGCGCAGTAAAATATTCGATTAGTAGAACACACTCACCGAGTGCCAATAAAAGCCCGGTGTGTAGTCATCATTGAGTCCGTTGGAATTCGCGGGAATGCCTTTGGCCTGATTCTCGGCCACCGAAGGAGCAGGCGCGCGTGCTGCTGTCGCTTCTGCGTTTGCCGTCGCCTTCGCCGTGCCCTGGGCTTCCGAAGTCGCCGCAGTGGTGGGCGGCGGGCGGCCGCCGAAGAGACGACCACCGGCATCCACTTGCGACATCTTCAACTCGCCGAGTTCGGCCTTCGGACTCTTCAGATCGTTTCCGGGATTGCCGTAAACCATCTGCCCGTTGGCACCGCCGTAAGCAATGATATGGCGGTTGTTGCCATTATTTTCGCCGGGTTTCGTATCGCCGACATATGTGTAGAGTGGGCTGCCTTTGAAGCTCCACTGCTTCGACCCGTCCGGGCGAGTATGTACTTCCCAGTACCCACGCGCCTGCGCGTTCGCGGGCGCGACCAGGGGAATCCATGTCTTCAAGCATTCGCCCTGGCACCCCATTGAGCCCAGCACTTTCGCGTCGTAATAGGAGACGCCGTAGGATGCACGTGATTCGGTGCCGCCGTAGGAGAGCTTGTAGCGCATGTTCGTGTAGAGGCTCTGACCCTTAGCCGTCGTCAGCAGCGGCCCGTAGAGATACCGTCCAACCCGCAC
>CANJEU010000349.1 GCA_947473445.1 Fidelibacterota bacterium
CGAGCGGGACCGTGGCTTGGATGTGCAATTCGCGGGAGAAGGAGCGCGGGCCGAGCGCGGTCGGCTCGTTCTGGTAGGTTTCGATCTCGGCGGTCACGACCTTGCCGTCGACGCTTTTCACTTTTGAAACCGCCTTCGCCCAGAGCTGCAGCCAAGCGTAAATGGGATACGCTTGCTGGTTAATGGGACCGGTTGCGTATTTCGCCTTGAACTTGGCGGTGATCGCTTCGACAGCCGGCCGCGGATCGCCGAAGATCGAGGCCTGCACGGCGACGTAGAAATCGCTTAGGCCCGGAACGGCGGCGTGCCAGAAGGTCCCGTCCATTCCGACGCCAGTCATGATCGGCAAATTGATGCCGGCGGCGCGCAGTTGTTTGATCGCGGCCGGCCCACCGGGCGTATAGCTGCACAGCATGATGGATTCGACCTTCTCGGTCTTCATGAGCGCCGCGAGCCGCGTGATTTGCGGCGCGATGGTGGGATCGCCCGTCTTGAAGGTATCCTTGCCGACGATCTTTCCGCCCTTTAAGGGGAACAGCCACTCGTAGCCGGCGCAGAGGGATTTATCGTACTCGACAGAGTCGTCGAGCAGCACATAGCCGGTCGTCCACTTCTTTTCGTTCAGGCTGAACTGCGCCAGCGCCGCGCCTTCGGCTTGGGCGGCGTTGGACGCCGTAAAGGCGAGATTGCCGATGCCCAGCACGCCCATTTTTGGATCGCCTGCACAGAGCGAGACCGCGATGACGCCCGCGCGCTGCGCCTGCAACGCCGACGGCGCACCGTAATCATAGTCGCACGAGACGATGACGAGGCTGGCGCCCTCGCGGAGAACCGCCTGGCCCGCGCGCACACCTTCCGCGCGGTCGGACTTGGTATCGGCCTGGACCACCCGCAGTTTCTTGCCCAGGAGGCCGCCGTTCGCGTTGGTTTCGTCGACCCACAAAAGCGCCATGCGGATGCCGTCGGCATCGTAGGGCTGAATGATCCCGGACTGCGCGATGGCAAGACCAACGACGATTTCGTTTTCAGCGGCTGACGCGGGCGACAAGGCGAGGAGCGCGACGGCCCCTAACGCTACCGAGAGTGAGCGACGTCCAAATTGCATGGTGCCCCCTTGGTCGCCTGTATGCCGGCGACGCAAAAACGCTATGCTAACTCTGGTTGTGACGTCAATGTCACTTTTCTAAATAGGCCGTGGATTCGGTCTTAAGCGGGCCTTGGAATCCATTTTCCGGCCAGGACGGTCCCGACGGGGAAAAGACTCTGCTTTGCGGTCTGTTTGCCGTCGTAATTGTCGATGAACTCGAACGCGCCGTTGCGCATTTCCAGCAAGGCCACATCAGCGGTCGCGCCAACCTTGAGCGTACCCCGGTCGCGGAAGGCAGGGAAAACTTGCGCGGCATTGCAGGTGGCGCAGGCGACCACCTGTTCGAGCGTCATGCCTAGGTGCATGAGCTTGGACATGACGGTGGGGAAATCCACGAACTGAGCGACACGTCCGCCTGGCGTCCAGTCGGTGGAGAGCGTATCCGGCAGGAATCCGGCCACCAGCACCTTCTCGGCGATGTCCCAGCGGAAATGCCCGCCGCGGCCATGACCCATGTCGAACCAGACGCCGCGCTTGCGCGCCTCCACAACCGCGGGGAGGATATTCCCGGCGTCATCGATGATCGCTTCCGGCGGCGGCGCGAACAGATGCGTGACCACATCGCCCTTCTTCAAAAGCGCCATCAGCTGCGACAGGGGCGAGACCGACTGCCCCATGTGGATCATGACGGGAAGACCAAAGGGCGTGGCGATTTCCTGGGCGCGACGCAACGCCTCGACGTCGTTGTTTCCCGCGACGTTCTTGGAAAGCCGCGCCTTGATGCCGATGATGACATCGCGGTGCCGGGCGATGGCGGCGCGCGCCAATGCGACATCGGCATTGGCGAGGTCCTGCAGCTCGCCTCCGGGCAACAGGCCAGTCCGCCGGAGGTTGATCAACACCCGTCCCTGCTGGGGGCCGGCCTTCACCTCCGCAACCAGATCGTCGATCTTGTCCGCGCCCCGGCTGCCGGCATCGACGTAACCGGTGACGCCGTCGGCGATGTTCAGAGCCGGCCCGCCCTTCGTGTCGCCGGCGTGGGAGTGGATATCGATCATTCCGGGAATGACGTACTTGCCGGCGGCATCGACGGTTTGCGCCGCGCCCGCGTCGATCGTCGCGGCGACCGCGGCAATCTTGCCGTCCGCGATCGCGACATCGCGCACCGCATTGAGACCGGACGCGGGATCGACCACATGACCGCCCTTGAGGACGAGGTCATATCGAGCGGCGGCGGCAACGGCGCCGCGCACACCGACGAGCGCCATGCCGGCCGTCGTCATCAGGAATTCTCTACGGTTCATAATCCCCCCACCTGCACTTAGGGCGCCATGCCCGCGGGCGCGACAACCGACGAGGTGAGGCCGATGCGATCGAACGCCGCGCGGACGTCGCCCGAGGACTTCGCCTCTTCAATGAACGCGCTGACATAAGCAAGAGCGGCCGGCTTACCTTTCGGGACGGCAACCGCCGTTGTCGAATTGAGGAAGCCGCCGTCGAGGGTTTTTAATCCTGGAAGGACACCAGCCAATCCGCTGAGCGATTCCCGCGAGAGGGCGATGGCGTCGATCTTGCCCGCTTTCATAAGCGCCACAGCCTCGTCGACAGAGTTTACCGTCACATGCTGCGCATCCTTGGTCGCGGCCATCGACGCGCGCAGGGTGGTCGTGCCGGCGACGCCGGCAATACGCACCACGGGACTATTCGCTGCCGCGACACTCGCGATCGATGCGCCAGGCGCAACGGCGTAGGTGCTTTGCAGAAGGTGATAGGGGCTTCCGAACGCCATGCGCTTCTTCCGCTCGTCATCGACCGGCACGAAGGTCACATCCCAAACATTCTTGTCCGCATCGTTCGTGATTTCGCCCGACCCTTTGTACGGGACAAACACGACCGGCACCTGGAGCTTCGCGGCAAGCTGCGTCCCAAGGTCGACGGCAACGCCGCGGTAGGAACCAGCCTCGGGGCCGGGAACAACCCACAAGGCCGATGGGGCCGGTGAAACCGCAATGCCAACGCGGAGCTTACCGGTAGGCGCAAGTTCCTGCTTCGCCGCGGCGTCTTGCGCGTGCGAAATCTCAGATCGTCCCGAAAGAATGAGCGCGCTTGTCATCATGAGGAATGCACGGCGTTTCACGCGAAGGTCCCCCGTTGGTGGATAGGCCGCGAGCCTAGCGAACTTCGGCGCGCCGATCTTGCGAAAACTAAGTGTCGGGTTGATCGAACGCCGTGCGTACTTGAGGGGCGAGGGCTGATCTCTGGGGA
>CANJEU010000350.1 GCA_947473445.1 Fidelibacterota bacterium
CGACGCCGCGAACGGCAAGACCTTCAACGGCTCGCTCAAGGGCGTGCTGGGCGTCAACACGCTGCCGCTGGTGTCCATCGACTTCAACCACAACCCGATGTCGTCCACCTTCGACGCCACCCAGACCAAGGTCATGCCGGGCAACTTCGTACGCGTGTTGTCCTGGTACGACAACGAGTGGGGCTTCTCCAACCGCATGCTCGACACCCTCGTCGCCATGGGCAAGCTCAACTAAGCCCCGCGCTCCACTCTTACCCTCTCCCGCGTGCGGGAGAGGGCAGGGTGAGGGCCTTTTTGTTTTCTCTCCCAGGTCTTCAAATTCGCATGCCATCCTTCAAAACGCTCGATCAAGCCGACGTTTCCGGAAAGCGCGTTCTCGTGCGCGCCGATCTCAATGTTCCCATGAAGGACGGCCGCGTCACCGACGCGACGCGCATCGAGCGGCTGGCGCCCACCATCAAGGACCTGATCGCTAAGAAGGCGAAGGTCATCGTGATCTCGCACTTCGATCGGCCCAAGGGCAAACGCGTGCCCGAGATGTCGCTACGGCCCATCGCGCCCGTGCTGGCCAAAGTCATCGGTGCGAATGTCGCCTTCGCGGACGACTGCATCGGCCCCGAAGCGAAGAAGATCGTCGATAGCCTGCAGCCCGGCGAGGTCGCCCTCCTGGAAAACCTGCGCTACCACAACGGCGAAGAAGCCAACGAAGCGTCTTTCGTAAAAGAGATTGCCGCGCTTGGCGATGTATATGTGAACGATGCCTTCTCGGCCGCGCACCGCGCGCATGCCTCGACCGAAGGCCTTGCGCATGTTCTGCCCGCTTACGCCGGCCGTCAGATGCAGGCCGAACTTGAGGCCCTGACCCTCGCCCTCGAACACCCGAAGAAGCCGGTGATGGCCATCGTCGGCGGGGCGAAGATTTCCACCAAGCTCGACGTCCTGAATCACCTCGTCGAAAAGGTCGACATGCTCGTCATCGGCGGCGGCATGGCCAACACCTTTCTCAACGCGCAGGGCGTCAATATCGGCAAGTCGCTGTGCGAACACGACCTTGCTGAAACCGCGCGTGCGATTCTGGCAAAGGCCAAGACGTCGGGCTGTGAAGTTATTCTGCCGACCGACGCGGTCGTTGCCGACGGACTGAAGGAAGGCGTTGCGACCGCGGTCGTCGACATCAATGCTGTGCCGGCCGACAAAATGATTCTCGATATCGGTCCCGTCAGCGCCGCGGCGCTCGAAGCTAAACTCGGCACCTGCAAAACGCTGCTGTGGAACGGCCCGCTGGGCGCGTTCGAAATCAAACCGTTCGACGCGGGTACGAACATCATTGCCGTCGCGGCCGCCGTTCTCACGCAAAAGAAGGTGCTCGTGTCGGTCGCTGGCGGCGGCGACACGGTCGCCGCCCTTAATGCCGCTGGTGTTGCCGAAAAACTGACCTATGTCTCAACAGCAGGCGGCGCTTTCCTCGAGTGGATGGAAGGCAAAGAGCTGCCCGGAGTCAAAGCCCTCGGAAAGTAGTCCCTCATGAGCCAATTGCTGGTGATCTTCGCGACGGTGTTCTTCGCGGAGCTGGGCGATAAGACCCAATTGGCGACGGTGCTCTACGCCGCCGACAGCCAGCAGTCGCGCTGGCTGATTTTTTTCGCCGCGGCCGGCGCGCTCGTCCTGTCCACCGCTATTGCCGTTGTGGCCGGCACGTTCGCCCAGGAATATCTGAAAACCATTCCGCTCAAACTCATCGCGGGTCTCGGTTTTATCGCGATTGGCGCCTGGACCGTCTGGTCGCACTACCATCCCTGAACCAAACCATACGCGATCCAGATCGCAAGGCCCGCGATCATCAGCGCCGACGCGCGGTTGACCCAGCGCACCGACTGATCGTTGATGCGATTGCGCAGAATGCCGGTGAGCCCGGCAACGACGATCCACCAGCCCAACGAACCGGAGAAGACTCCCAGCGTCAGGGCCATCGAGTATTCGTAGCTCTCCCCCATGCCAACGCCAGCGCCGACGAACAGGGCCAGGAAGGTCAGAATGGTCATGGGATTGGCGATGGTCAGTACGAACAACTGCGCGGTGGTCGCAAGGCCCGCCCGCGCGCCAGGGGCGATATGTTTGGGCACATCGGCATCCCTCCAGATGCGCCAGGCAAGCCAGATCATCGCCGCGAGACCGGCCGCGCGCAGCGGCGTCTGCATATTGACCAGGACATTCGTGATGGCCGTCAGGCCAAAGGCCGCGATCGCACCGTAGGTCGCATCGGCCAGCGCAACGCCAAGACCTGCGGCCAGCCCCGCCCCAAAACCTCGCGTCAGCGCTTGCTGGATGCAGATGAGCGCGATGGGGCCAACGGGCATCGCGATGGCGAGTCCCAGGCCGAAACCGGTCGCGAAGGTGATCCACAGCAGAGACATGATATGGTTCAGTGATGAAGACAGCGATGATCTACAGTCTAGCAGCTGCCGCCGAAATCGCGGGATGCTTTGCGTTCTGGGCGTGGCTACGTCTCAACGGGTCTGCGCTATGGGCAATCCCCGGCGTCGCAAGCCTGTGCCTGTTCGCCTATCTCCTCACGATTGTGGAGAGCCCTTTCGCCGGCCGCGCTTATGCGGCCTACGGCGGGGTCTATATCGCCGCGTCGCTGGTGTGGATGTGGCTGGTGGAAAAATCCCCGCCCGACCGTTGGGACCTGGCCGGCGCCGCGCTCTGTCTGGCGGGCGCGGCGATGATGATCTACGCGCCGCGGTAGGTCTTTTTTCCTCCCCTTTTAGGGGAGCGAAAAAATGTCCTACTCCAGCCCGTTCCGGCCCATCTGCAGGAACTTATCGCGGCGCCTGGCGCGCAGCTGGCCGGCATCGATGCGCACCAGCTGGTTCATGTGCATATCGATGGCTTCACGCACGGCGGCGAACGTCGCTTCGGTCTGGCGGTGCGCGCCGCCGATGGGCTCTGGGATAATGCCGTCGATAACGCCGAGACGCTCGAGATCTTGCGCGGTGAGGCGCAGGGCTTCGGCGGCTGTCTTGGCCTGTTCGTTGTCGCGCCACAGGATCGAGGCGCAGCCTTCAGGTGAAATCACCGAATAGATGGAATGTTCGAGCATCAAGACGACGTTGCCGGTGGCGAGCGCGATGGCGCCGCCCGATCCGCCTTCGCCGATGACAAGGGCGATGAGCGGCACACGCACGTTCAGGCAGGTGTCGATGCAGCGGGCGATGGCTTCGGCCTGGCCACGCTCTTCGGCGTCAACGCCCGGATAGGCGCCGGCGGTATCGACGAAGGTGATGATGGGCACGCCGAAGCGGTCGGCGAGCTTCATCAGGCG
>CANJEU010000351.1 GCA_947473445.1 Fidelibacterota bacterium
ATTTCCTATCCCGAAGCCCGCCAGACCATCACGCGACTGGCCAAAGACGAGATTCTCGAAACCATCGGCGTGGGCAAGATCGACACGGTGGCCGGCGGCGAAACGGCCGGCATCCCTTACGCGGCCTGGATCTCGGACGCGCTGAACGTCCCGATGCAGTATGTGCGCAAGAAACCCAAGGGCTTTGGCCGTAATGCGCAGATCGAAGGCGATATTCACGACGGTCAGAATGTGATCCTGGTGGAAGACCTCGCCAGCAGCGGCGATTCCAAGATTGGGTTCGTCAAGGCGATACGCGACGCCGGCGCGAAGTGCGACCATTGCCTGGTGGTGTTCTTCTACGGCGCCTTCCCGGGAGCCATCGAGATGCTGGCCAATGAGGGCATCGCGCTGCATTACCTGGCCACGTGGAAAGACGTGATCGCAGTCGCGGAAGAAGGCGGTTACTTCACACCGCAGGCCATCGCGGGCGTGAAGGAGTTTCTGAAGGATCCGGTGGGCTGGTCGGTCGCGCATGGCGGCAAGGGCGCTTAGTTTTTTTGGTCATCCTGGGGCTTGCCCCAGGATCCAGAGCTGCAAATACCGCCATCGGCATTCGGAACCCTGGACCCTGGGCTTCGCCCAGGGTGACGGACTAAGTGTTAAAGCAGCGGCCCGATATCGGTAGCTTCCAGCACGAGTGACGCATCGTCGTTCCGGACGTTGCCGACGCGTTTGTCGACGGGCCAGAGGTGCATTTCCTCGGACGGAAACGGCACCAGAAGTTTTTTCAAGTCTTCGAAGCTTGTCTCGACCTCGCCCAGCCATGCGGGCCAATCCTTCTCGTCGAGGATCACGGGCATGCGGTCATGCAGCGGCTGCATCAGTTCGTTGGAATGGGTGGTGATGATCGTGCACGACAGGACCACCTCGCCCGTCGGTCCTTTCCACTCGTCCCAGAGCCCGGCCATGACCGTCAGACGGTCGTTCACACAGGCGATGGCGTAGGGCTTCTTGTCGCCCTTGCGCCATTCATAGAATCCGTCGGTGATGACGAGACAGCGCCGTCCCTTTTTCCAGGCGTCGCGGAAGCTGGCCGTGGTCTCGAGCGTTTCCGAGCGTGCGTTGAAGGTGGCGTATTTCATCTTCGCCTCCTTCGCCCACCCGGGGATCAGACCCCATCGCATTTTGACCGGCGCGCGTTCCCCCGAAACGGCATCGCGCACGCAGGTAAGGATGTCTTGGGTGGGCGCGAGATTCCACGTGGGCATTAAGTTGGGCGCGGCCCGATGCTCGCCGAACTTAATCTGGCGTTTGATCTCGGAGTAATCCTGCGGAAGACGGGCGCGGCCACACATGGTTGTTTCGGGATTGGATTATTCAGGGATCGCGGCGCGCAGCGCTTCATTCAGCAAGTGACCGAGGCGCATGCCGGCCTTGGCGATGCGATCATGGGCTACGACGAGGTTCTGTTTGACGTAAGTCTCGTCAAAGGCGAGTCCGCCCGGATTGCCAACATAGCCGGTGGCGGGCGTACGCATGATCCAGAGGCTCTCGGTGGCCCATTCGGCGGGCAGGTCGGAAATCCAATCGACAAACAACCGGTCGAGCGGTGTGTATTGGTGGTAGCTGCCGGCCAGATCCTCAAGAGCGCGGGGATCGGTGGCGAGCATGTCAGTGTCCCAGATGGCGCGCATGTTCGAGGGTTTGGCGAGGAAGGTCGCGCTGAGCGCTGTCCCGCCTTTGTCCTCGGCAAAGGCGACGCGCAGCGGCTGGTGCGCATCGCCGACGAAATGGGCGAGAAACTTGAGGGCCTGCGCGCGCTGCTCGCGCGGCGCGCCGCTTTTGAGGACGTCGAGATTGCGTTCGATTTCGCGAAGCGAGCAGCTGGCGGCCGGCGGACAGTCGCGCGCCATATCGACCTCGCGGACCGACTTGGCGATCGTGACCTCGTGCCAGGAGGCGGTCTCGGGATGTTCGGTCAGGTAATGGTCCGCCCAAGTACAGGCGTCGGCGAACTGTTCTTCCGTCGTGATGCCGAGAATTTCTTTCACCTCGGCCAAAGGCGTTTCGACGAGTTCATCCCAGGCGACACGGCACACCATGCGGTGGCCGGCATCGCCCCAGGCAAAGGCTGGGTGCGGGGTGCCGACGGCTATCGCAAGAAGCAAAGCGACTATAGATCGGGTGCGCATGATTTATTTCCTCACCACGCACTCGCATAACACAGTGGGCACGTGGCGGGAGAGCAAAACAGAAAACGACCCCTCCCCTACCCTCCCCTTTCGGGGGAGGGAGAAAAGGGTACTACGCCTTCGCGTCTTCTTCCGCGCCGGGGATCGGGAGGAGGACGGTGACGCGCAGGCCTCCTTCGGCTCTATTTGTGAGTTCAACGTCGCCGCCCATGCTGCGGACGGCGTTGCGGGCGATGGTCAGGCCGAGGCCCGCCCCGCCGGTTTCGCGCGAGCGCGAGGATTCGAGACGCACGAAGGGCTGGAACACCCGGTCCATTTCGTGCGGCGGGATGCCGGGGCCGGTATCGTCGACGCAGAGACGCAGTCCGGATGCCGAGGGCGCGAGGGTCACGTGGGCGGTCTTGCCGTACTTGAGCGCGTTATCGATGAGATTGCTGATCGCGCGCTTGAAAGCGAGCGGTCGAGTGAGGAAATCGTAGCTGTCCGGGCCAGTGTAATTCACTTCGCGGCCCGAGAAGCGCAGCTCGCCGCACATCGCAGCGACGACCGCGGCGACATCGATATGCGAGGCCGGCTCGTTGGCCGCATCGTCGCGGGCAAAGATGAGGGTTTCAGCGATCATCGCTTCCATCTCATTCAGGTCATGCATCATCTTGTCGCGCTGTTCATCGTCGTCGACGAATTCGGCGCGCAGTTTTAGACGGGTAATGGGCGTACGAAGATCGTGCGAGATCGCCGCCAGCATCTGCGTCCGGTCCTGGATGTAGCGCTTCACGCGAGTCTGCATGGTGTTGAAGGCGCGCGTGGCGCGGCGCACTTCGGGCGGCCCTTTCTCGCTGAGCGGTTCGGCGTTCACATCGACGCCGAGGCGTTCAGCGGCCGAGGCAAAGACCGACAGCGGAGCGGTTGCACGGCTGACCCCCCAAAGCGCTACACCCATGATGAAGACGGAGACCGCGGCGAGCCACGAAGGGAACGCGGTGAGGCCATAAGGACCCGCAATATTGAGGACGACGCGGGCATTAAACCAGCGCGTGCTGTTGGGCGGCCGGACCGAGACGCGAAACATGGCGGAATCGGCCACGGGCAATGTCCCACCGAGGGACCGAAGACTATGGAACGCGCGGCTGGAGAAAAACCCGGTGTCG
>CANJEU010000352.1 GCA_947473445.1 Fidelibacterota bacterium
CGGACTTCGTCGTGCGCGGAAGAACATGGACGCGGTCCATATCCCCGCCAAGCCTAGCCGTAAGGCGCGCTTTAAAGAGCGTATCGGCATGGCCGCCTAAGCTGACGAAATAGACATGCCCTTTGCGATCTTCCCGCAAGATCTGAGCAATGGTCGCGTCGAAATCCGGATGCACCTTATATAGGCTCTGACCGCACACGTAGGCCGGGTGGGACTTCAGTCCCGCGTCCGAACGGTTGGCCTCTACTTCGGGCGGTGGGTTGGCCGCGAAGGTAAGCCCGCGCAGTGCGACAAGATTTTCCGTGTAGTGGGCTGCTGCGTCGGGCGGCTCCATATCGGCAACCGATATAAACATGTCGATCGTTCGCAGGCCGGTGGTAATGGGATGGCCCCAGGCGACGGTTTGAAGAGTCGCAAGCCTTGCAAAGGCGAGGAAATAGGCCATGTGATCCATGCCGATTTCCGGAAAGTGCAGCACGTCTAGTTCAGCTGCGGCGATGGCGGCCCGCGCCGCGTCCAGATTGGACGGGAGATCAATGCACGGCGCCGCGGCTAGAAAACGCGGTGTACCGGAATCCTGTGATGCGTTCGGCGTGCGGAACAGGACCAGTTCAAAGCGGGTGCGATCAAGGCCCGAAATCAAGCCGTAGGTCAGATATTCGACGGTGTGATGGGAAAAATAATTCGAAACGATTCCCACACGGATCTTGCCGCCCTGCCGTTTGCCAATGTGCGCCGCAGTAAAGGCAAGCGAGGGCGTCGCAGCAAGATAGTAGGCGGCCAAGGCCTCTTGTAGTGCCCGGTCATTCGCGGCCTGGTAGCCTAAGAAGAAGTTTGGCCCGAGCCCGGCGCCGAGCGGGTCATGAATTGGGGCCGTTGGACCAGCCTGGAGCATAGCGGCATAGCGGCCGCGGCTTTCATCGATCTCCCTGCGGTCTTGCGCAATGACCGGTTGCACGAACGCTGCCTTAAAACGCGCGATTGCGGCGAGGTGAGGCGCGCTCGCGCCATCGGCGCGCTTGAGCAGAAGGGTACGCGCCTCGTTGATTTTGCCGCTCAGGCGCCAGAGAGCTGTTAATCCGTCGAGGCCGGATTCATTTGCAGGGTCGATCTTCAAGAGGGCGGAAAACTCGGCCTCGGCGCCGGCGTAGTCCATCAGTTGCGTGCGGATGTGAGCCGCTTTTAGGCGCGGCGCCGGATCATCAGGCACGAGGGCCGCGAGCAGCCCACATATATTCAGGACATTTTTCTTGTCCCCGGCACGGTCGTAGATGTCGCCGAGGATTTGGAGGAGAGGGATATCGTTCGGCGCGATGGAACGTGCCGCCGTCGCAAGTTGAAGGGCGCCCGAAAAGTCCCCGGAGTCCAGAAGGGCGGCGGCCTTATTTCGCTGTTCTTCAACGGATTGCATGGTTTTGCCGATGCGCTTTTCACGGTGCCGGTCCGGGCATCTTTAAGGTTTCAGCAGACCTCGGGCAATCGCTCCGGACTTCTTGACCCCGCAGGGGGTCGCCCCTATGGTGCGCCCCTCGAAAAGGTCGGGCTCGTAGCTCAGCGGTAGAGCATCGCACTTTTAATGCGGTGGCCGATGGTTCGAATCCATCCGAGCTCACCATTTCGCGAAATATCGCATTGCGATTTTCCCGAAATTTCGACTTTCGAGCCCTCATGCCCCGGGTGGACGCCACAACCGGTCGGCGATAGGCCGGCTTGGAACGGGGCCTACTCCAATGATCCAACAGCGCCCGTACCGTTGAGATCCATGGGATTTTTCGATGGTTGAATTTAGATAATTGAGTTTTGGTCAAGGCTGCGGTTAATTGACCCCGCACGGTCTTGGGGAGACCGCTTCTCACCGTACCGTTTATGTGAACTTGCGGCCTTAAAGCTGGCAGGCGCGGAAGCGTTGTCTTCGAGCGCATTGCCAATGGACCGCCGGGCACGCGATACCGGAAGAGTTTTGCTGATGAGCCTGCCGCCGAAACAAGGTCTTTATGATCCGCGTAATGAGCACGACAGCTGCGGCGTCGGGTTCGTCGTGCATTTCAAGGGCCAGAAATCCCACGAGATCGTCCGGCAGGGCATCCAGATTCTCTTGAATCTTGAGCATCGCGGCGCGGTCGGCGCGGATCCGCTGGCCGGGGACGGCGCCGGCCTCCTCCTGCAGACGCCTGATGACCTGCTGCGCGAGGAGTTCGCCAAGCAGAAGGTAACCCTGCCACAGCCAGGCGATTACGGCATCGGCATGATTTTCCTGCCGAAGGACGGCAAGGTTGCGAAAGATTTGATCGAGATGCTTGAGGGGATCGTCAAGGAAGAAGGGCAAAAAGTGCTGGGCTGGCGGGATGTGCCGGTCGACGCTTCGCCCCTCGGCGAGACCCTGAAGGCCTGCGAACCGTGGATCCGCCAGTTCGCGGTGTCACGCGGCGACGATACGCCGGCCGGGGATGCATTCGAGCGCAAGCTTTTTGTCATCCGCAAGCGCGCCGAGAGCTTCGTCCACACCTGCAGTTTTGACTGTAAGAGTGACTTCTACATTCCAAGCTTTTCGGCACGCACGCTTGTCTACAAAGGCATGTTCCTCGCGCCACAGCTCGATAAGTATTACCGCGACTTAAGTGATCCCCGTATCAAGTCGGCCTTGGCGCTCGTTCACCAGCGCTTTTCGACCAACACATTCCCCTCGTGGCGCCTCGCGCACCCTTACCGCATGGTTTGCCACAACGGCGAGATCAACACCGTGCGCGGAAACATCAACTGGATGGCCGCGCGCCGCCACAGCATAAAATCGGCGATTCTGGGCGACGACATGGACAAGCTGTGGCCTCTGATCACGGCCGGTCAGTCCGACACGGCAAGCCTTGATAACGCGCTCGAGCTTCTAGTCATGGGCGGCTATTCGCTCGCGCATGCCGTCATGATGCTGATTCCGGAGGCCTGGGCCGGCAATCCTTTGATGGATGAGAAGCGCCGCGCCTTCTACGAATACCATGCCGGTCTCATGGAACCGTGGGACGGACCTGCGGCCTTGGCCTTTACCGACGGGCGTCAGATCGGCGCGACCCTTGATCGCAACGGGTTGCGCCCCGCGCGCTATATCGTCACCAGCGACGATATTGTCGTGATGGCATCGGAGGCGGGCGTGCTCGACATTCCCGAACATAAGATCGTCAAGAAATGGCGCCTGCAGCCGGGCAAGATGTTCCTGATCGACTTGGATGAGGGACGTATCATCGATGACGCTGAGCTGAAGTCGCAGCTCGCAAACGCCAAGCCATACAAGGCATGGCTCGAGAAGACGCAGTTCGTACTAGAAGA
>CANJEU010000353.1 GCA_947473445.1 Fidelibacterota bacterium
CGGGTCCATGATGCGGACAAGCGTCTATATTCCATTTGTCTTCGGCCACCCGGTACATGGGGCCGGGCATTCCATCCTTAAAAGTCGTCACCGCGTGATCACGAATCATCCCGGGAAATATTTGTCGCCACATCGCGGCGGGATTTCCAGCCGTATCGAACGTTATGGCGACACGGCAGCATTCGCAGCTGTTCTCACGCATGATTGATGTGGGCTGCGCGCCGGCTCCATCTATCCACGCGAAGGCGAGAGCGGCGCCATCGTAGGGTGGCTTGGCGGCACGGGCGGTCCGCTTATCGATCCAGACCGCCAGTGCGCGGCCGGTCTTATCCACGGCGAGCGCAGGAAACCGCTGGCTGGCGGCATCGTCCGTTACGGGCCGAGGTTGCGAGAAGGAAACTCCCCCGTCTTTTGATTGGCTGAGATAGATACGGCCATTGTATCCCGACTTCTGCATGACGCTGTAGATGACGGAGATCACGCCCGACCCATCGCGAATGATCTGAGGACGAGAATCCGCGCCCACATCGGCCGCGATAGGATCGGGCGTGATGAAGACGGGCGAGGTGAACGATTTTCCATCCGTTGAACTCGCAACGGCAATCCGACCGCCGCCTTGCCATGCGAGCCACAGGCGTCCTTCCCGATCGAAGAAAGGTTGTGCCTTGTCAGAACAGGCCAGTGCGGCATCGGAGCAATCGTTTGCATGACCCATATGAGCCGCATGGTCGTGGCTCTCGGCGGCGCCAACGGGCGCCGCCGAGATGAAGAATAGGCCGCATATGAGTTGCTTTAGATGCGTCATGTGCCAAATCCTATCGTTAGGCCGCCGTAGAGCGTGAGCGGCAAACCCGGCGCAAATTGCGGAGCGCCATTGGAAAGTGAGCTCGACGTCGACCAGCGCGTATCGAAGATATTGGAGATGCGCCCGAAGACCGTGAGGCCATCGGAGATCGCGTAGGACGCGCGCAAATTGGCGAGGTCATGGCCGCCGTACTTCTGCGTATTCGCATCATCCATCCAATAAGAGCCCAGACGTACCCACTCAGCCTCCAGCCGTAGGCCTTTTACCCAAGCAGGACGGTACTCCAATGTGGTGTTCGCCGTCGTGCCGGGCGCGGCGCTCATCTCACGACCGGAAAGATCGACCGTGCCGCTGGTGATCCATGCCGTGTAGAGATTCTCACTGACGCTGAGGGCCGAGGACAATTTCACCTCCGGCGTCATCTGCCATAGCACAGCAGCCTCGACGCCCTGATGACGCGTTTTGCCGTTATTGGTTTGCGTGGGGCCGGCGCCAGTCGTCAGCGTGAGGATGTCGTCACGCTTAATCATCCGATACAGCGAGAGATCCCAGGCGAATGTGCTGGCAATCGTACCGCGGGCGCCGACCTCGTAGCTGTCGGCGACCACAGGCTTGAGCGCGAGCGACCCCACGTTGGCGCCCGGTCGGAACAACTGCGATTCCTGTGGCACGCGGAAGGACTGCTTATAGCTCGCAAAGACGTTCAACGCTGGTGCAAATGTGTAGGTCGCCCCAAAGCTGGGGGTCGCGCGGGAGTAGTCTATATCCGTATCCGCTGGTCGGAAGTACGTCCGAGGGCCGAAGGGCGTAGCTGTCCCAAAGGCGCCGTCCGCGAGACCGTTATCATAATTGTATCCCAGGGCGTCGAAACGCACGCCCGCCGTGACGCGAAGCTTTTCGACGGGCGATGTCTCGACCTGGGCGTAAGGTGATGCCTGCCAGAAGGTGACATCGTAATCGTAGATGCGCCCGACCGTGGTGTAAGACGAGTAGATAGCGCCCGTACGGGTCGCCGAAATGCGATCCTCCTGACGCGACCCGGGGCTGTAGTCGAGGTCGATGCCGGCGATGATGCGCGTGCGCCACGGGGCCAAATCGTAGCGATATTTGGCAAGGACCCCGGCAGAACTATAGCCGGTCACGTAATTGACGGGATCGAAGGTGAGCGTGAACGTCGGTAGAAGCTCCATCGTGCTCCAACGAAAGTAGGGGATGATGGAGACCAGAGAAGATCCGGCTTCGCGTTGCCAGTCGAGGGATCCACGCACGCTCTGGACCTTTCGGAACGCGAAGGGGAAGTAGTTCACCTTAGGGTTAGTTGTGTAGTCGGTGAGCGAGAGAGCGCTATTGGCGCCCGTCTGCTGGTCGATATCGCTCGCCGCGAGGACCGCTTTCAGGTGCCCACCTGCAACATCGGTATCCGCACGAAGCGTGATGCTTTGACGATCATACGCTGTCGCATCGCGCCAGCCGCCGCTATGGGTCACGTTTACGTCAGCGCGCACGCCGATTCCGTCCCACGTTCCGCTTGCCGTGCCGAGCGCGCGCAACCATGCGAAGGACCCGCCCTCAAGCGTCACGCTAGCTTCAGGATTTACCGACGGAGCGCGGGTGATTGCGTTGACAATACCGCCGATGGCATCGCTGCCGTAAAGGGCGGTGCCCGGTCCACGGATGACCTCGATGCCGCCCGACATGGGCAGGTTTACTTCGTAGAGAGCGTTATGATTGAAGAATCCCGACGCACGGACGGGAACGCCATCTTCGAGATAGAGATAAACGGCCGCGGTTCCCACGGGTTGGCGGATCCCGGTGATGTGCCCTTCCCCATTCGTCTGCTGGATCGTGACGCCGGGCACACGACCTAAAATCTCGGACGGATGAGACGGCCGAACCTCGGCAATCGTATCGCGGTCGATGACGGTAATTGAACTCGGTACTTCGGTGCGCAATTGGCCTTCGCGCGAGCCTGTAACAACGATTTCCGGCACGACCGCCAGGTCTTGCGCAAGAGCGTTACCGCCCACGCAAGCCGTGGCGACGCATATGCCGATGATACGGCGATGCATCTTCGCTTCCCCAATGGATGACGTTGCGCGCGGCGGACAGAGTCCACCGGCGATCAATTTTGTGTTTTTGGTGGCTTAAGCGAAGGGAGGGGGTGCGCGGGAGATATAGAGCGCGTAACGCGCGGAGCGGCGCGTGAATTCCATATGCAGGATATTCACTGGCGCGGCAAATTCTGTGGGCACGTGGAAGGCGAGTGTGGTCGGCAGCGTGAGGGCCGCCATCGCCGCGACAGCGCCGCAGACGGCGCAATCGGCATGGCCCTTGTGGGTATGACCGCCGGGTGCGTTGTGGTCGTGGCCCTTATGCGCCGGCGCGGCAACCGGCGCAGCCGCCATCATCGCGGCATGTTGTTCAGGCGTGTGATGATGGGCGTGAGGATCAGCGGGAATGGCCGCTGCAGGAACGGCCGCGCGCTAGGTGGTCGCTTCAAGAACGTTCAG
>CANJEU010000354.1 GCA_947473445.1 Fidelibacterota bacterium
ACCTCTTCAACCAGTGCACCGACACGATTATCAGACACGTCGGCGATATTGGTCAGATGGTGGACGAGTTCTCGTCATTCGCCCGGCTGCCGGCGGCGGTGCTGCGCCCGGCCGACCTGGCCCAGATTGCCCGCGACGCCGTCTTCCTCCAACGCACCGCCTATCCGCGCATCGCCTTTATGAACCACCTGCCGGACGACACCTGGATCAAGTGCGATTCACGGCAGTTGGGCCAGGCGCTTACCAATGTCCTTAAGAACGCCGTCGAGGCGATTGAAGCGCGTGTGGCAATCGGCAGCCTCGTCGCGGGGCAAGGGCAGGTGGTCATCGGATTGGCTGAGGACGCTCAGGAAATCGTGGTGAATGTCACCGACAATGGCATCGGCTTACCAGAGGCCGAACGCGCCCGTCTGACCGAGCCGTATGTGACGACGCGCGCCAAGGGCACCGGATTAGGCTTGGCCATCGTACGGAAAATTCTTGAGGAACACGGCGGCCGGATTACGCTCAGAGACACTGCGGACGGAATTGGCGCCCAAGTTACGCTACATTTCCCAACCACTCTCAAGACCGAGCCGGCGCCCCGCGGGCATCGTCCCACGCGGCCCATTGCTCTTGCTGGAGAATAAGGTCCAATGACGAACGTTTCAGTTCCCAATGCGGCTGACATCCTGATCGTTGACGATGAGGTCGACATCCGGCTTGCTGTTGGCGGCATCCTGCAGGACGAAGGATTCACAACGCGCGAGGCGGCATCGGCCGAACAGGCGCTTGAGCAGGTCAAATCGCGTGCGCCGTCGGCCGTCATTCTCGACATCTGGCTCGAAGGCAGCCGGCTTGATGGCTTACAGGTTCTAGCCGCGATCAAAGCGATGCGCCCGTCCGTGCCCGTGATCATGATCTCGGGCCACGGCACAATTGCGACAGCGGTCGAAGCGATCAAACAGGGCGCTTACGACTTTATCGAAAAACCCTTCCAGGCCGATCGTCTCCTGCTGATTCTGGGACGGGCGCTGGAAGCGGCGCGCCTCAAGCGCGAGAACATCGAACTGCGCAGCCGTGCCGGAGCGCCCGAGCAACTCATCGGGTCTTGCCCATCCATCGTGGCGTTGCGGCGTACTATTGAACGGGTGGGACCGACCGGCTCACGCGTGCTCATCTCGGGCCCCGCGGGTTCAGGAAAAGAGATCGTCGCGCGCCAGATTCATCTGAATTCCTCGCGCGCACAGGGTCCTTTCGTTGTCGTAAATTGCGCTTCGCTGCATCCTGACCGTCTGGCCGAGATGTTGTTCGGCGGCACGAAGACCGCCGGTGAAGACACGCCCGGCCTTCTCGAGCGCGCCGACGGCGGCACCCTGCTTCTGGACGAAGTCGGCGATATGCCTCTCGCGAGCCAAAGCAGCATCATCCGCATCCTTCAGGATCAAAAGGTCGAGCGTATCAATGCCCATGGCCCGGTGGAGGTGGACGTGCGGGTGATCGCCACCACCAACCGCGACCTGCGGTCGGAAGTGAAAAAAGGCCTGTTCCGCGAAGAACTTTTCTATCGTCTCAGTGTCGTTCCCGTGCAGGTGCCCTCGCTGGCCGACCGGCGTGAAGACGTTCCAGAGCTCGCGCGGCATTTGATGGAACGGGCGGCCGCGGCCGAAGGTCTCCCGCGCCGGACCTTGGGCGAAGACGCCATCACTGCGCTTCAGGCTTATCCGTGGCCAGGCAACGTGCGGCAGCTTCGTAATGCCATAAACTGGCTGCTGATCCTCGCCCCGGGAAATGTGGGGGATCATATCCGGGCCGATATGTTGCCGCCCGAGATTAATAGCGAAACACCGCAAATGCTGAAATTGCAGCGGTCAGATGAAATAATGACCTTGCCGTTGCGCGAGGCACGCGAGATGTTCGAGCGCGAATATTTGATGGCGCAGGTCATCCGCTACGGCGGTAATATTTCGCGTACGGCCGACTTCGTAGGCATGGAGCGCTCGGCGCTTCACCGCAAGCTGAAGTCGCTGGGGGTAAGCACCGATGCCCGCCGCCGCGATACCGTTACACCGCCGTTGCGCGAGGTGCGAACCGAGCCAACAGACACTGCCTTGCGTCCTCTTCCTTTGAAGCGTCCATTCTCAGCCTCCTGAGCGAACCATGTCCCATATTGCCTATGTGAACGGCAGATACCTGCCGCAGCGCGACGCCACAGTTCATATCGAAGACCGCGGCTATCAATTCGCCGACGGCGTCTACGAAGTATTCCTCGTTTGGAACGGTATTCCGGTCGATTACGGCCCGCATATTGTTCGCTTGCAGCGCTCCATGGCGGAGTTACGCATGCGCGAACCCATGAGCGCGGGCGCAATGACCGTGGTTATGAAGGAGATCGTCCGGCGCAACCGCATCACCACCGGGATTGTCTATATGCAGGTGAACCGCGGCGTTGCCCCGCGCGCGCACCCGTTCCCCAATGCGAACACGAAGCCAAGTATGGTCGTGACGGCGAAAGCCTTTGCCGGATCATCCGATGCCATGGCCGAACAGGGCGCAAAGGTGGTCACCGCACGCGACATCCGCTGGGAACGGCGCGACATCAAAAGTGTCGGGCTCCTGGCCAATGTGCTCGCCCGCCAGAGCGCGAGCGAAGCAAAGGCCTACGAAGCAATCTTGGTTACCGCTGACGGCACCGTGACGGAAGCCAGCGCCTCCAACGCCTGGATCATCACCGCCGATAAGACGATCGTGACCCATCCTACGAGCAACGCCATCCTTGGTGGCATCACGCGCTCGACCGTGATCGATCTTGCCCGGGAAGCCGGCTACAAGGTCACCGAGCGCCCGTTTACGCTCGACGAAGCGCGCGCCGCCAAGGAAGTTTTCCTGACGGGAACCACGACCTTCGTCATGCCGGTGACCCAGATCGACGACCAGCCCGTTGCCAATGGATCGTCCGGCCTGATTGCGCTCGATCTGCGCAAGCGTTACCGGAACTATATGGACGCGCTGGACGCCGCGACGGCCTGGAATGTCTGAGGCGCGCCCAGGCGTGCTGCCGCGGCCCCGGGCTTTGCTGTTCGACTGGGATAACACCCTGGTCGACACCTGGCCGTGTATCGGGAGGGCGACCAACATCACGCTTGAGGCCATGGGCCTTTCGCCGTGGAGCGAGGCCGAAATCCGCGCGCGTGTGGCCGGCTCGCTGCGCGACACCTTTCCCAAGATCTACGGTGACCGCTGGGAAGAAGCGCGCGACATCTACTACAAGGCGTTCGGCGACGTGCATCTCGACATGCTCGTGACCCTCGAAGGCGCCGA
>CANJEU010000355.1 GCA_947473445.1 Fidelibacterota bacterium
GCCTGCCCCGCTTCATATCCTGTTGATCGATCCGGACTTTCGTACGCGCGAGGACGCAGGGATCACGCGTACTTATGACTTCGCCCGCCACATGGCCCAGAACGGCTATAAGGTCAGCGTGCTCGGCGGCGTGAAACCCGGCACAGTGCTGCCCGAACGCGGCATCGCGCTCGTGTCCGCCGGAGACGCGCCGCCGGCGTTCGGGAGAACCCGCGCGCCGGAATTCGGTGGCCGCTTTGCGAACAGCGCCTTCCTCAAGATCTGGGATTTCAAGGACGTCGATGCGGTGGTCACGACCGACCGGCCGCTCCGCCTCGCCCCGATGGTCGCCTGGTTCGCCGCCTGGCGCGGCATCCCCATGATTCTGGACGTCATGCACGGCGCCCCGGCGCCCGCGCCGCTTTCCGCACCGTTCGGTGAAAGGTGCCGGCGCGTCCTTGGGCGCGCCTGGTACCGTTTCAGCACAAGCGCGGCCAAGCGCATCATGACGGTCACGCCCGCCCTGAAGGACGACCTCGTCACCGAGGGGATCGCCGAGGCAAAAGTCACCGCGACGCTGCTCGGTTGCGACACGCAAACCCCTGCGCCCGAGGACTTCCCCGCGCGCGTCGCCCAGCTTTTGCCTGAAGGCGGCCGGCGCCCCTTCGTGGTTTTCGCAGGAACGCTCGCCGTCGGACGCGGCCTGGAACGGGCCCTCGACATCATCGCGGAAATCGCGGGCGAACCGTTGTGCTTTGTCTTTTGCGGCGACGGTCCAGGACGGGCAAAGCTTGAAGCCGCGGCGCGCGAGAAAAACCTGCTTGGCACTTCAATTGTCTTCACAGGCTCCGTCTCGCGCAAGGAATTGCAATCTATCCTGCGCTCGGCCATCGCCGCCTTCGCCGACTGCAGCCCTGATGCGCGCGGCGGTTTCCTGCTCGACGCGCTCGCCGCCGCAAAACCGGTCATCCTGCTCGGCCACGGCTGGCAGCGCGATCTGGTGGAAGGACGCGGCGCCGGCGTCAGCCTACCGACGAATGCGCCCGCGGCCGCGGCGCGCGAACTTACCGATTTTTTGACCGACGGCGATGGCCTGCGCCGCGCGAGCCAGCAATCGGTGGCGCTGGCCGCGGGACGATTCAATCTGGAGCGCATCTGCGGCGAATTCCGCACCCTGGTGCAGGACGCCGTGGACGCCGATCCGCGCGAGGCGGTCCTGCGGCGGCGGACTCTGCGGGCCAAACGCGCGCTCGACATCGCGCTGTCGCTCGCCGGGCTGATCGTCTTGTCGCCGGTGTTTATTGTGGTGGCGCTGGCCATCTGGATCAACTTGGGCGGGCCGGTTTTCTTCCGGCAGCAGCGCACCGGCCTGCACGGCAATTTCTTCAAGCTCATCAAGTTCCGCACCATGAGCGAGGCGAAAAGCGCCGACGGGTCTGTTCTGGGCGATGCCGCGCGCCTGACCCCGTTCGGAAAGTTTCTGCGGCGCACCTCGCTTGATGAATTGCCCGAGCTGATCAATGTGCTGAAGGGCGACATGAGTCTGGTGGGCCCGCGGCCCCTACTGCCCGAGTATCTGCCCTACTACAACACCGACCAACGCCGCCGCCATGACGTGAAACCCGGCCTGACGGGTTGGGCGCAGGTGAACGGACGCAATGCCCTGTCGTGGGAAGAGCGTTTCAAACTCGACGTCTGGTACGTCGAAAATCTGAGTTTCGGTCTCGATCTGAAAATTCTGGCTAAGACAGTGGGTGTCGCCTTCAGCGGCGCAGGCATCAGCGCCGACGATCACGCCACGATGCCCCGCTTCGATGAGGTTATGGCCAAACGCCAGGGCGCCGAGGACGTTTAGCGTCCCGCCGTTGAGGCAAATGCCGTGAACGTCGCGACTGGCACGATTGGATTCCCTGAACAGGATGCCCAGGGATAGCTCCGCACGCGGCAGCGGCTACAATTGCAGGGCCCGTCGTGCGTTGAATTGACGCCGCGGACCACGCGCTGTGCTGGCGACTCACCCTGCGGCGTCGACGGCCACGGCGGCGCGCAAGCTATCGAGCGCCGCGGTGCGCACTTCATTTGCCGCATCCTGCGCATAGATCAAATGCGCAGGACGGACGAACTCGGGAGCGTTGTGCACGGGATGCAGGTTCTTGCGGGCCACATCGTCGGCCACGACACGGGCCGGGAAGTAACCCGCGCCCCCGTGCACAAGGATATGCTTGAGTCCGAGCGCGCCGAGACTGACGTAGAGTCCCGCGGCGCTATAGCGCGGAAATTGCGCCGAGTGCCACGCGTCGAAGTCAGGGCCCCAGTCGACATGCACGTAGTCGGGCTCACTCGGGCCGCCGTGGTTCGGCCGAGTCGCCACCATGATGAGACTCTCGTCCATCAACTTTTCGATGCGAAACCCCGGGCGCGCCTCGGGAGCATACATCACCGCGAAGTCGAGAAGACCGTCGGCGAGATAACGCATGAGGGATTCGGGCGTGCCAACTTGCGCGCGGACCGCGATGTCCGGGCGTGCGCCGCGAAAACGCCCGACCCATTCGAGCAGGATGCGTTCCCACAAACTGAACTGTCCGCCAATATTGAGAACCGCGGCCATTTCCGCGGGCAGCGCCACATCCTGGCGGGCCTGCTGAAGGACATGCAGGAATGTCGCGGCGTGGGGCTGGAAGCGCTTGCCAGCGGTGGTGAGCACGACGCCTGACTTGCGGCGTACGAACAGAGACTGTCCCAGAAGGAGCTCAAGTTCCTTAATGCGCGCGCTGACCGTCGACTGGGTGACATTCAGTTCTTGGGCGGCGCGCACGAAGCTGCCCGCCTCCACCACTTCCAGAAATGTCCGTACCTGCTCGAGATCCATCCGCAACCATATCGATAAAGTCGATGAGAACGCTCTAAAAAATGCGTTTAGCCGATATATTGAGCGGCCGTAAACCTTTTTCGATTCGCGGCGTTCTGAGGGTCCAGGATTCGACGCTGCCCCATAAAGAAGTGTGAGCGGACAATGACTTTGCAGCCTTCAGAGCAGCCCTCGCACCTCGACGAGATGGCCGGCGACACGGTCGGTGCGCCCGCCTCCCCCGTTCCTCATACTCGCGCGGGGCCCGTTGCCCCTTCGCATGGCGGCGGACATGCGCCGCCGCCATCGCAAGGTCTGTGGCTCGACTTTTTTGAACGGATGCTGGGCCGCTAAGGTGTCAGCCTTTGCGCAACTGCCCCACCACGCGGCCATTGGCGATCTCGACCACGGCGTCGGCGAGACGCTCCACCTCTGCCGCAAGATGCGTGACGTAGAGGA
>CANJEU010000356.1 GCA_947473445.1 Fidelibacterota bacterium
ACAGCCACACGATGCGCCCGCCCCAGCAGAAGCCCGTGATCGCCAGTTTGTCGGTGTTGGCAACGCCGGTCGTTTTGGCCCATGCCACCGTCGCATCCAAATCGCTCATCACCTGCGCGTCGGGCACCTTCGCGACGATCGGGCGAATATCTTCAATCGCGCTCAGTTTGGAAACATCGCCCTGGCGCGCGTACATCTCCGGCGCCACCGCGAAGTAGCCGGCTTTGGCCAAGCGGCGGCACACATCTTTGATGTGTTCGTGCACGCCGAAAATTTCCTGCACGACGAGCACGGTCGGGAAGGGGCCTTTGCCGTTCGGATGCGCGCGGTAGCCGGGAATGTCCCCGCCCTGCACATTGATCTTCACTTCGCCGGCCGTAATGCCGGTGCTGTCCGTCGTGATGGTCTGCGCGCCCACGGGCGAAACCGCCAGGGCAAAGCCCGTGGCCAGCGCCGTCACCGCGAAACCGCGGCGATTGATCTCGGTTTTCGGCAGCACCTGCCGCAGTTCCAGCTCCAGCGTATCCATGCGCGATTTCCTTCCGTAATGACCCGTAGGACGAGGGAGCGAGCGTATCACCGCATCGCGTGGTGTGAAGCCGGTGTTTCCCTGTGGATAACTGGCGCGCGGCGGATGACGCAGCACGGCCAAGCTCCTATGTTACCAGCCACATGACCGCATACGCCCCCTTCGTCCATCTCCGCGTCCATTCCGCCTATTCCATGTCGGAAGGCGCCATCAAGATTCCAAAGCTCGCCGCCATGTGCGCGGCGGCCTCCATGCCCGCCGTCGCGCTCACCGACACGCGCAACTTGTTCGGCGCGCTCGAATTCTCGGTCGAATGCAGCAAGCTCGGCGTGCAGCCCATCATCGGGTGCCAGCTTGCGGTGCGCCGCGACGATGTCAGCACCGGCCACGGCCAAACCGCGCGCCTGCCCGAGCCCGATCTGCTCGTCGTCCTCGTCCAGAACGAGATCGGCTACGGCAACCTGCTCAAGCTCAGCAGCAAGGCGTTCCTGGAAACCGAATCCGGCGAAACCCCGCAAATCTCCTGGGCCGATGTCGAAAAGCACAGCGCGGGCCTCATCGCGCTCACCGGCGGCCCGCATGGCACTGTGGGGCGTCACCTGCTCGACGGCCAGCGCGCCAAGGCCGAGGAATGTTTGCGCAAGCTCATCGACCTGTTCCCGAACCGGCTCTATGTCGAACTCATGCGCCACGGCGTGAAGGCCGAGGAACGTATCGAAGCCGGCCTGCTCGATCTGGCCTACGCGCTCAATATTCCGCTCGTCGCCACCAACGAATGTTTCTTCGCCGACGAAGGCATGTACCAGGCGCACGATGCGCTCATCTGCATGGCCGAAAAGTCCTTCGTCTCCATTCACAATCGCCGCCGCCTCACGCCCAATCACCGTTTCAAAAGCGCCGATGAGATGGTCGCGCTGTTCGCCGACATCCCCGAGGCCATTCAAAACACCCTCGTCATCGCCCAGCGCTGCGCCTTCAAGGTCGAGGAACGCAAACCCATCCTGCCGCGCTCGCCCAAAACCGGCGCGCGCACGGAAGACGAAGCCCTGCGCGATCTCGCCCGCGAAGGTCTGAAGGTCCGCCTCGAAAATCAGATCTATACGAGTGAGATGGACGAGGCCGCGCGCGAAGCGGTGGCCAAGCCCTATAAGGAACGTCTCGAGTTCGAGCTCGACACCATCGTCGCCATGGGCTTTCCCGGCTACTTCATGATCGTGGCCGACTTCATCCAGTGGGCCAAGTCGCGCGATATTCCTGTGGGGCCGGGCCGTGGATCGGGCGCGGGCTCGGTCGTTGCCTGGGCGCTGACGATTACCGATCTTGATCCGCTTCGCTTCAATCTCCTGTTCGAGCGGTTCTTGAACCCTGAACGTATCTCCATGCCCGATTTCGATATCGACTTCTGTCAGGACCGGCGCGACGAAGTCATTCGTTATGTGCAGAAGGAATATGGCCGCGACCGCGTCGCGCAAATCATCACCTTCGGAAAGCTTCAGGCTCGCGCCGTGCTGCGCGGCGTCGGCCGCGTGCTCGAAATGCCGCTCGGCTATGTCGACCGCATCTGCAAAATGGTGCCCGCCAATCCGGCCAATCCGGTCACGCTCAAACAGGTCCTTGAGTCCGAGGACGAACTCGCGAACCTGCGCGACACCGACGACAGCGTGCGCCAGCTCATCGACATCTCCTTGAAGCTCGAAGGCCTCTACGCCCACGCCTCCACCCACGCGGCAGGTCTCGTCATCGGCGACCGTCCGCTGGACGAACTTGTTCCGCTCTACCGCGATCCCGCGTCCGACATGCCCGTCACCCAGTTCAATATGAAATGGGTCGAACCCGCGGGCCTCGTGAAGTTCGACTTCCTCGGCTTGAAGACGCTCACGGTGCTCGACACCGCCGTCAAACTTTTGCGGAAGAGGGACATCAACCTCGACCTCACCAAGCTGCCGCTGGATGATAAGGCCACGTTCGCCATGCTCACGCGGGCGGATGCGGCCGGGGTGTTCCAGCTTGAAAGTACGGGCATGCGCGACGTGCTGCGCAAACTCAAGCCCGACGTGTTCGAAGATCTCATCGCTATCGTGGCGCTCTATCGTCCAGGCCCCATGGACAATATCGACAGCTTCGTGAACCGCAAACACGGCCGCGAAGTCATCGAATATATGCATCCGGCCATGGAGCAGATCCTGAAAGAGACCTACGGGATCATCGTCTACCAGGAACAGGTCATGCAGGCCGCGCAGATCCTTGCCGGCTATTCGCTCGGCGGCGCCGATCTTCTTCGTCGCGCCATGGGTAAGAAAATCCAGGCCGAGATGGATAAGCAGCGCGCCACCTGTGTCGACGGCGCGCTCAAACATCGCGAGATCCCGGCCGACAAAGCCTCGGCCATCTTCGACACGATTGATAAATTTGCGGGCTACGGCTTCAACAAGTCGCACGCGGCGGCCTACGCGCTCGTCGCCTATCACACGGCCTACCTGAAGGCGAACTACCCGGCCGAATTCATGGCAGCGTCCATGACGCTCGATATGCACAACACCGACAAGCTCGCCGACTTCCGGGTCGAGCTGCAGCGTCTCAAGATCGGAATTCTTCCGCCCGACGTGAACGCCTCCGACGTCGCCTTCACTGTCGAAAACGGCGCCGTGCGATACGGTCTCGCGGCGCTCAAGAATGTCGGGGCAGGGGCCATGCAGGCCTTGGTCGAGGAACGTCGCAAGAAAGGCCCGTTCAAATCGCTCAGCGATTTCGCTAA
>CANJEU010000357.1 GCA_947473445.1 Fidelibacterota bacterium
GAGCATCGGCGCGGGTATAGAGCGGGCGGATCGAGAGGCCGTCGTAGGTGCGCGAGACGAGCTTTTTGTCGAAAGGCGCTCCCGCCAGCACCTTCTCAAGCAGTTTCATCCACTGATCGTCGCTCGCCGCGGGAAAGTCGCCGGCAAGCTGAAGGGCCGCGTCACTCGAACCTGACTCTGTCGCCAACGGTGTCTCCCCCGAAAACGCATAAAACGCGCCTTTTTCTTAGTAGTTGGCGCCGCCCCCGTCAAACGCGGGTCCGGGACGGCACCCTTGCGGAAACGAATGACTCTCCGGGCATCGAAAGGGCCGATTATATTGTCCACATGGCAAGCTTCGATCGACCCCAAGATCCGCTGATCGCCCCCTCGGCCTGGGTGCTGCGCTGGGCCCACCTTATCCGACCAGCCGGTCGGATATTGGACGTGGCGGCGGGCCACGGCCGGCATGCCCGTGCCCTCCGTGCGCTGGGTCACGCCGTGCTCGCGGTGGATATCGATGCCTCCGGCCTCCAGGATGCCGCTGGCATCGAGGTTCTCGCCGCCGATCTTGAAACTGGAAACTGGCCCTTCGCCGTCGCGGCGTTCGACGCGATCATCGTGGTGAACTATCTCCACCGCCCGCATTTTCCTCATCTGGTGCGCAGCCTTGCCCCGGGTGGCGCGCTGATTGTCGAAACCTTCGGGCAAGGCAACGAGCGCCTGGGCCGCCCGCGCAACCCGGACTTCTTGCTCGCGCCGGGTGAATTGTTGCGGGCTTTCGCAGCAGAGCTTCATATCGTCGCGTACGAGCACGGCGCCGAGCAAACGCCGCGCCCCGCCGTGCGCCAGCGCCTGTGCGCCGTGAAGGCCGCTGCACCCGTGCCTCTATCGCCAGCTTGATTTAAGGCTTGGCGCGGGCTTTGTTACGGCCATGACGATTCACATCATCAAGCTTGCCGTTGGCATCGAAGACGTTGCGCACCTTCTTAAGGTTCAGACGACGCTGCGGCTTGCGAGCGGCAACCCGCGCTGCCGCACGCGCAATGCGCCCCGGCAGGCCGAAGAACTGCTCGCCGGCGGTTCCCTCTACTGGGTCATCGGCGGCTACATCATGGTGCGCCAGAAAGTGCTCGCGCTGCATGAAAGAAAACGTGACGGTAAACCCGAATGTCTGATCGAGCTGAGCCCGGACCATGTGCTGGTCGAACCCACGCACCGGCGCGCCTTCCAGGGTTGGCGTTATCTTAAAGCCGACGACGCGCCGCCCGACATCGCCAAAGCGCGCAAGGCGCCTTTCGTCGATCCGAAGATGACCAAGGAAATGCAGAAGGAACTGCGCAAGTTGGGCCTTTTGTAAGGTCATTTGCGAACTATCCGCACGGATATATCGACGTTATAATTGCGTATGCTTCGTCGCTTCGTCCTTCTCATTTCTCTTCTTCTGGCAGCCCCTGCGCTTGCGCAGGACAAGCTTGTCATTTTCGCCGCCGCAAGCCTGACCGAGGCGCTCTCAGAGGCCGGCGCCGCTTATACCAATGCAGGGCATCCGCCGCCGGTGTTTTCCTTCGCCGCAAGCTCGGCGCTCGCGCGTCAGATTGAAAGTGGCGCGCCGGCGGGTTTGTTTATCTCAGCCGATGAAGAGTGGATGGACTATCTCGGCATGCGGAATTTGATCGCGCCGGACTCACGCATCTCTTTCCTCGGTAATACGCTCGTGCTCGTGACCCCCAAGGGCCAGCCCCTCGGTGTGACGATCACGCCCAACTTCGACTTGGCCGGCGCGCTCAAGGGCCGCAAGCTCGCGCTGGCCGATCCCACGGGCGTCCCGGCGGGGCGTTATGGCCGAGCGGCGCTGGAGTTCCTGGGCGCGTGGACGGCCGCCGAGCATCTGGTCGTGCGCGCCGACAACGTCCGCGCCGCATTGACGTTCGTCGAACGCAAGGAAGCCGCCGCGGGCATCGTCTATGCCACCGATGCGGCGCTCACCGATAAGGTTGAGATCGCCGGCACATTCCCCGCCGATAGCCATCCATCGGTCTCATATCCAATGGCCATCATCGCAAGAAACGACAGCACGCAAGCGCGCGCTTTCCGCGACTTCCTTCTCAGCGACGTCGCAAAATCCATCTATCGCAAGTACGGTTTCGCCGTACGATAGGCGCGGGGGCGCCGAGCCAATGTTCGATCTGACACCGGCGGAGCTCGAAGCGCTGCGCCTGAGCCTCAAAGTGGGTCTTGTGAGTATGGCGGCAAGCCTGCCTGTGGGCTTCGGGCTTGCCTATGTGCTCGCGCGTTTCGAATTTCCCGGCAAAAGCATCGTCAACGGGCTCGTGCTGCTGCCGCTCGTGCTGCCGCCCGTGGTCACGGGCCTCGTGCTGCTGATGCTATTTGGAACGCAAGGGCCGCTGGGCCGGTTCTTCGAACAAACCTTTGGCATCACCTTTGCCTTCCGCTGGACCGGCGCGGCGCTGGCAGCGGCGGTCATGGGCTTGCCGCTGATGGTGCGCGCCATGCGCCTGTCCATCGAAGCGGTCGACCGGCGGCTCGAACTGGCCGCGCGCACGCTGGGGGCCCGGCCCTCATGGGCGTTTCTGACGATCACGCTTCCTTTGTCGCTGCCCGGCATTATCGCGGGCGCGATCTTGTCCTTTGCCAAAAGCTTTGGGGAGTTCGGCGCGACCATCACCTTTGTCTCCAACATTCCCGGCGAGACGCAGACGCTGCCCATCGCCATTTACAGTCTCATGCAGTCGCCCAACGGGGATGGGCCGGCGCTGCGGCTCGCGGTCTTGTCCGTGATCGTTTCCATGATCGCGATTATCGGCGCCGAGTGGGTCGAGCGGCGTATCCGCACGGCGAAACCCGCATGAGCTTTGACGTCGACATCGCGGCCAAGCGCGGCAGCTTCGACATTGCCGCAGCCTTCCGGGCCGATCCGGGAATCACTGTGCTGTTTGGTCCGTCGGGCGCGGGGAAAACCTCTATACTCGATCTTATCGCCGGCATTCTCGCGCCGGCGCGCGGGCGCATCGCCGTCGATGGGCATGTGCTTTATGACGCGAACGCGCGCATCAACCTTCCGCCCGAGCAGCGCCGCGTGGGCTACATTTTCCAGAATGCGCGGCTGTTCCCGCACCTGTCCGTGCGCGCCAACTTGCTTTATGGGCACAAACTGACAGCGCCCGAGCAGCGCTACGCTGAACGCGATCACATCGTCGAGATGCTAGGCATCGGTCACCTTTTGACGCGCAAGCCCGGCTCGCTGTCAGGCGGCGAGCAGCAACGCGTGGCGATC
>CANJEU010000358.1 GCA_947473445.1 Fidelibacterota bacterium
GGGGGGCTGGGGGGCTGGGGGTGCAGGGCGTCAAGTTCGACAGTTTGTGGCTGTGGAACGAAGATATAACGCCGGTCTTGGGATTCGGTTCCCGGTTATTTTTAGAGTGAGGAATCAGCCCGTTGGGGCATTGAAAAGGGTTCGGCGGAGAAATCTTCCGCCGCGTTCGTGTTGGCATGCGTCTCCATATCTGACCGCTGGCAATCTTGACGGGCTCGGCATGGCATCGTATTTAGTATTATTGCTAATTAGCGAAGGCGCTAAATATGGCTCCTCCCGATGCTCTGAGCGTGACGCTGTCCGCGTTGGCCGACCCCACCCGGCGGGCAATCCTGGCGCGGCTGAGTATGGGGCAAGCGACAGTGAATGAACTGGCGGCGCCGTTTGACATGTCGCTGCCTTCCATCTCGCGTCATCTGAAAGTCCTGGAAGCGGCCGGGCTGATCACGCGCGGGCGCGAGGCGCAATGGCGGCCGTGCAAACTGGACGCCGCGCCGCTGAAACAGGTGGATGGATGGCTGGCGAAGTATCGCCCGTTCTGGTCGGGAAGCTTTGACCGGATGGATGCTCTCCTGACGGAACTGACGAAAGCGCCGAAGAAGGGACGCAAACAATGACTCAGGCTCTGGAACAGGTTCGCGATGACGAACTTCTGATCGAACGGACGTTCGACGCGCCGGTCGCGCTGGTGTACCGGCTGTGGGAAAGCCGCGACCATATGTTGCGCTGGTGGGGGCCGGAGAAATTCACCGCCATTGAACTTGATTGGGAACTGACGCCAGGCCGCCCGTGGCGCGGGGCGATGACCTCGGCGCAGTTCGGACTTTCGGGCTTCAGCGGGGTGATCCGGGAGGTGGAGAAGAACAAGCGCATCGTATTTACGTTCCAATGGGACGAAAGCGCCGGGCGCGATTGCGATACACTGGTCACCGTGACCTTTGCCGAGAAAGACGGAAAGACCGTGCAGCGTTTTCACCAGACGCCGTTCTCCACGGTTGCCATTCGCGACAGCCATGTGGGCGGGTGGAACTCGCTGTTCAACAAACAACAAATCTACGTCGAAAATTACGCCATCGCCGCGCAGAAGGGATACCACGCATGATCACGCTGACCACCTATGCCTGGGTGCCAGACTTCGCCGCGCCGTTGATGCGCGCATTTCGGGTGCGCTGGGCGCTGGAGGAAATCGGCCTGCCCTATACCGTGCGTACGGTGGCGCTGGGCCCTGAACAGAAATCCCCCGCGCATCTCGCCCGCCAGCCGTTCGGTCAGGCACCGGCCATCGAAGAGGGCGCGCTCACCTTATTTGAAAGTGGGGCCATCGCGCTGTACGTGGCGGAGAAAAGCGACGATCTGCTGCCGCGCGAGCCCATTGCCCGCGCGCGGGCGACGGCCTGGGTGTTCGCCGCGCTCAATTCGGTCGAGACCTGGATTCAGCAGCTGGCGAGCATCGACTTCTTCCACAAAAAGGAATCGTGGGCGAAGGAGGCCCGGCCGGGGATCGAGAAATTGGTGCGCGAGCGCTTAAGCCAACTCGAGAAGGCGCTGGAGGGCAAAGACTATCTCGAGGGATCGTTCACCGTGGGTGATCTGATGATGTGCGATGTGCTGCGCATCCTCGATCACACTGATATGCTCGCAAACTATCCGCAGCTGAGCGCCTACAAACGCCGCTGTGAAACGCGGCCGGCCTTTCAGCGAGCGCTGAAGGCGCAGCTTGCAGGTTTCCAGAAGGCCGTGTAGCGCGAACGACAGAGCGATCACCCTTGGGAGATTCCCAGATGCCAACGTTGCGCCAGCTTGAATACCTTGTCGCCGTCGCCGACCTTCAACATTTTGGGCGCGCTGCGGACGCCTGCCACGTCTCTCAGCCGACCTTGAGCCAACAGCTCCGCGCGCTGGAGGATCGGCTCGGCGTGATTCTGATTGAGCGGCTTGCCTCGGGCGCGGAATTAACGCCGATCGGGCGTGAGATCAGCGCCCGCGCGCGGCGCCTTGCGATCGAAGTTCAGGACATCCGCGATCTCGCGCGGCGCGCCGGGGAGCGCCTGGTCGGCACGTTACGCTTTGGCGTCACGCCCACCCTGGGGCCCTATCTCATGCCGCCGATCGTGGCCACGCTGCATCGCGAACAGCCCGACCTGAGGATGCACATCAGAGAGGGAATTCCAGAGGAACAAGCGCTGGCGCTGTCTCGCGGCGCGCTCGACATGTTGCTCGGTCCGCTTCCGATCGACAGCGCCGATCTGGAGATTCAACCTTTGTTTCGTGAACGCTTGTTCCTCGTCGCGGCGCCCGACCATCCACTCGCCAGTCAGGCAAAGCTGAATCTCGCGCAGTTAAAAGGGGCGCAGGTGCTGAGCCTCGACACACGTCACCATTTGCATCGTCAGGTCGCCGCGATCTGCACCGAACTGGGGATGGTCCTGCTCCGTGACTACGAGGGGACAAGCCTTGATAGCGTGCACCAGATGGCGGCGTCCGGGATTGGTCTGGCGGTGTTGCCCGAACTTTATGTGCGTTCGGATGTGATCGGGCGGACAGGCGTCACCGTGCTAGAGCTTGAAGGTTGGGCCTTCACCCGCAGCATCGCCGCGGCTTGGCGCGCCGGCGCCGCCTATGAAAGCGCCTATCGGATGATCGCGACGCGAATTCAATCTGAGGCCCGCGCACTCCTCGGCACCACAGACGGGCCGTACCAGGTGGAGCGATAGATTAAATCTATCGCTCCACCCTCAAAATCGGATTGGTAGTCTATCGCAGCCCGGCGTAAATCTTCTCTCGCGGACCGGGCCCCTCTGGCGGTTGTCTCCCCTGACAACTGCGATGTCGGACCGCATCGGGCTAGCTCGATGCAGGTCACCCCCCCTAGCGTCGCGGCCAGCCCGATCGATGAAACATCGATAGGAGAGAGGCGATGAACTCAACGAACCACCGACTGACGCTGGTCCACGGCAAACTCGACGCCGAGATCCGCCGCGAACAGACGCGGCCTCTGCCCGATCCCTGGCGACTGCTGCGATTGAAGAAGTTGAGACTGGCGATCAAGGACCGGATGTACAGGCTGCTGCAGGTCCGCCGGCAGCGCATAGCCTAGGTCGTGCGCCGCTAATCGACCGAGACTCAACCGCCGCCGACTTCGGTCGACGGCGGCTTTTTTTTAGAATCAAAGAAACCTGCTCATTCCGGCGACCGAGCGATCGGCCGCGACGCCGGATCACGCACAACCGCTTGGCAGCGAGCGTCTGGATCGGACCCAATTCATGGA
>CANJEU010000359.1 GCA_947473445.1 Fidelibacterota bacterium
GGGAGCCAGCTTCGGACCGATCATGCTGGTATGGTTCGCGACCCTTGCGGTGATCGGCGCGGCGCAAATCGTCCACCACCCGATCGTACTGACAGCCGTCAACCCGCTGTATGCAGTCCAGTTCATCGCAGCCGACGGGCTGCGGGGCTTCCTGATTCTTGCGTCGGTGTTTCTGGCGGTGACGGGCGCGGAAGCGCTCTATGCGGATATGGGGCACTTTGGCCGGCCGCCGATCCGCCGCGCCTGGCTTTACGGGGTAATGCCGGCGCTTCTGATTAATTATTTCGGCCAAGGCGCGACCGTATTGAGCGAGCCGGCGGCGGTGGATAATCCGTTCTACCGCATGGTGCCGGAATGGGCGACCTTGCCTATGGTGATCCTTGCGACGCTTGCAACCGTGATTGCCTCGCAGGCGGTGATCTCGGGCGCCTATTCACTGGCGTGCCAGGCAATCCAGCTGGGCTACCTGCCGCGCCTCAAGATCGTGCACACCTCAGGCCAGCAGCGCGGGCAAGTGTATTTGCCCATGGTGAACTGGGCGCTGCTGTTCGCGGTAGTGTGGCTCGTGGTCGGCTTTGAATCCTCGACCAACCTGGCGGCGGCCTATGGCCTCTCGGTTGCCGGTACGATGGTGACCACGACCATTCTGTTCGGCATCGTCATGGTAACAATCTGGAAGGTAAAACCCATTCTGGCCTATCCCTTGATTGGGATGTTCCTGGTCGTGGACCTCGCCTTCCTTGGCGCGAACCTGACGAAGATCACCCACGGCGGCTGGTTCCCGCTGGTTGTTGCCATTGCGGTGTTCGTCGTCCTGACGACCTGGAAACGCGGCCGACAGATTTTGATGGCACGCGTGGAGGAAGACGCCATGCCTGTAGACCTGTTTGTAAGCTCGTTGTCCGAGCGCGCGCAGCGGGTGCAGGGCACAGCGGTGTATATGACAGTGTCCGGTGATGGCGTGCCGCGCGCGTTGCTGCACAATTTGAAGCACAATCGGGTCATCCACGAGCGCGTGATTTTCCTGACCGTAGCCACGGAAGACCGGCCGACGGTGCCTCATGAAGAGCGCGTGACGGTCCAAGCGCTGGGGGCGCGCCTGTATCGGGTAACGGTGCGCTACGGCTTCATGGATAAGCCCGATATCCCGCGGGCCCTGACGGGCGTGCAGTCCATCGCCTTCGATATGATGGACACGTCGTTCTTTCTGAACCGGGAGACGATCATTCCGGCGGCGCGGCCGGGCATGGCGCGCTGGCGCGAGCATTTGTTCTCGTGGCTGACGCGCGCGGCCGTGACACCGATGGAATTTTTCCGCCTGCCACCGAACCGGGTGGTGGAGCTGGGCACGCAGGTGGAAATTTAGATCGGCGCCGCTAAAAGTTCGCGTTCGCTGCCGTCCACCGCTTTCTGTTGCTTCGTCCACGCGGCGGCATAGGCGCCGCCCCGGGCCAGCAGTTCATCGTGGCTGCCGCGTTCGACGATGACGCCGTCCTCGAGCACGAGAATCTGGTCGGCGTCGACGATGGTGGACAGGCGGTGGGCGATGACGAGGGTGGTGCGTCCGGTGCTGACCTCGCGCAGGTTGGCCTGGATTTCCTTCTCGGTGTGGGTGTCGAGCGCGGAGGTGGCTTCATCGAAAATGAGGATGGGGGCGTTCTTGAGGATGACGCGGGCGATGGCGACGCGCTGTTTCTCGCCACCCGAAAGCTTGAGACCGCGTTCGCCGACGAAGGTTTGGTAGCCGTCCGGCAGGGCGGCGATGAAGTGGTGGATATGCGCAAGCTCGGCCCCGCGCGCGATTTCGGACTCCGGCGCATCGGGTTTGGCGTAGGCGAGATTGTAGCGGATGGTGTTGTTGAACAGCACCGTATCCTGGGGAACCACACCCAGCGCGGCGCGGACACTGTCTTGCGTCACGTCGCGAATGTCCTGGCCGTCGATGGAGATACGCCCTGCCGCGATATCGTAATAGCGGAACAGAAGCCGCGCGACCGTCGACTTGCCCGAACCGGTGGTGCCGACGATGGCCACCATCTTGCCGGGCGGGACGGTGAAGGAAACATCCTTCAGGATCGGCCGGCGAGGATCGTAAGCGAAGGTGACATTCTCGAACCGCACTTCGCCGCCCGTGATCGCCAGCGCAGGCGCGCCGGGCTTGTCCGTGATCTCGGGCGCGACTTCCATCAGGTCGAACATCTTTTCGAGGTCGACCAGCGACTGTTTGATGTTGCGGTAAACAAAGCCGAAGAAGTTGAGCGGCTGGGCGAGCTGAATCATGTAGAGGTTGACGAGGGTGAAATCGCCCACCGTCATTTCGCCCGCCGCGCGGCCGACCGCGGCCATATACATCAGCACCGCGAGACCGACGGAAATAATGAGCGCCTGGCCGACGTTCATAAGCGCGAGCGAGGATTGCGTGCGTACGGCGGCGCGTTCGTAATCGCCCATAACGCGGTCGTATTCCTCGACCTCCAACTTCTCGTTGCCGAACGCCTTGACGGTTTCATAGTTGAGCAGGCTGTCGATGGCGCGCGTATTGGCCTTGGTGTCGAGCGCATTACTTTCGCGCCGGTACTTGAGGCGCCATTCCGTGGTGGCGCCGGTGAAGATCACATAGACGATGACGCAGATCAGCGCGACCACGCCGAACCAGATGTTGAACGTCTTCCAGAGAATGGTGAAGACGAGCGCAACCTCGAGCAACGTCGGGAAGAGATTGAACAGCGAGATCGACAGCAGGCTTTCGATGGCGTTGCGGCCGCGCTCGATGGTGCGCGAAAGGCCGCCGGTGCGACGGTCGAGGTGGAAGCGCAGTGAAAGCTGGTGAAGATGTTCGAGCACGACGGCCGAGGACCGCCGCACCGCGCGCACGCCGACCTTAGCGAAAATGGCATCGCGGAACTGGGCAAAGGCAAGACCCAGAAAACGCGCGACGCCGTAGGCGAGGATGAGCGCCATGGGCACGGCGATTTCGGCCGAAAGGTCGGCCGGCGCCAGGGCATCGACCGAACGCTGCATATAGATGGGCGCGAGCACGGTCGCGACCTTGGCGAGCACAATGAAAATGAGCGCGACGACGACCCGCGACTTGATCTCAAGGGCCTCGGGCTGGTTGCGCGGCGGCCACAGGAAAGGCAGGAGCGAGCGGATCACATGCCAGTCGCTGCGCTTACGCGAGGATTCCTCGGGAGGGGTAGATAGATGGCGCAAGGGCAAGACCGGGGGTGCTAAAGGGGCGGGAGGTCCCCTGATATAGGATGGA
>CANJEU010000360.1 GCA_947473445.1 Fidelibacterota bacterium
CAGCGAGATCTTCACCGCCTTCATCCCAGCTAATTCAAAATTCACTTCGCGTTCAACGGTCCCGCCGTTGGGGATGCGTCCGCTCGTGGGCACGCCGCGCTGCACGACGGCCGCCGCGCCCTGCGCGATGAAGCCGCCTACCTGCACGTTGCCCTGCGCCAGCGCATAGACTTCGCCGTCGGCGCCCATCAGCGGGGTCACCGCGAGGCTGCCGCCCTGCAGGCTCTCGGCGTCGCCGATCGAACTGATGGTCACATCGAGCTTGCCGCCCTGGCGGGCGAACGGCGGCAGCACCGCCGTCACCATCACGGCGGCGACGTTCGCGGTTTCCAAACGGTCATCGCGGCTGTTGATGCCAAGGCGCTCAAGCATGCCCAGCAGGCTCTGCTTGGTCGCGCCGATCTTCTTGAGGTCATCGCCGGTGCCGGCAAGGCCGAACACGAGGCCGTAACCCACCAGCACGTTCTCACGCACGCCTTCGAAACCCGCGAGGTCCTTGACGCGGCTGGCGGCATGGGCCGAACTCGCGCTCAGAAGCAGCGTGAACATCATCACATGCAGGCCGACCATCCAAAGACGGTCGATCCACGATGTGTTGCTGTTGATGCTGTTCGAGACCAGGCGGCGTGCGGCAGTCATATCGTCCTCGTTTTTCTCAAGCCGCGCCCGGATACGGACTCTGGGCGCAAACATGGTTTCCCACCGCTTCTGATGCGAAAAGCGTGCCAACCCGGAATTCGCCGTAAGCTATTGAAAAATAGAATATTTATGAGGAGTAAACGCCCCCTTTCCAAGCGCGGGGGCAACTCCGGCCGGGCGCTCCCGGCAATTCTTACCGGGTTGAATCCCCCCTTCTTGTGGGCGACATTAAGCCTTAAGGCTTGCACGGCTAAAATGAAGCCCAACCAACCGGTTAGCCCTTTTCCAGAGAAGGCCGCCCTTACGTGAAGGTCGAAGGTCCAAAGTCAACGTCCACTGTCCGCGAAGCGGGAAAGGCCCGCAAAGCCGGTCCCGCCGGCCGGGCCGGACAATTCGCGAGCGAACTCGATCGGCTCGGCGGCGCGAACGAAACGTCGGGTCCTGAAAGCGGCGGCGAAGTCCTGGGCGTCGTGAATGTGGGCGGGCTGCTCGCGGCCCAATCGGTCGGCGGAGATGCGGGCGCCGGTCCCGATTACAAGGAACGCCAGCGCCGTGCACAGCGCGGGGTCGAACTGCTCGAACGGCTCGAGGAGATCCGCCGCGGCTTCCTCCTTGGTGCAATTCCAAAGGACAAGCTGGGCGACCTCGCCCGTATGGTGCGCGAGAAACGCGAGCGGGGCGCCGACCCGGTGATTTCGCGGCTGCTCGATGAAATCGAACTCCGCGCCGAAGTCGAAATCGCCAAGCTCAGCCGGCGGATCTAAGCGTCGCGCGGCTTGCGCGAGCAAAATGGGGTCGGATAATCGCCGGCAAAATCGCACTGCGATTTTGGTGGCGATCCCCCGGAGGGGCGGTGCAATCGGAGCGCTGTTCTCCCAGCCACCCCCTCGTCGGGAGCCGGCAAGGGGCCCGCGCGCGAACACGTCCGGAACGCGGGAAAGCGCCCGCTATCGCATTTGGTCCGTTTTTGTGTCGAAAATCTAAATAATAACAATAACATACATAGCCTTGCGGAGGGTGGCTCGCGTCCCATATATTCCCGCGCCATTCAAACCCGGACAGCAGGCTCAAATGACCCTCACGGTTCCGCCGGACTACCGGCCCACCGAAAAAGAACCGTTCATGAATCCGAAGCAGCAGGAATATTTCCGCCGCAAGCTTCTGAATTGGCGCATCGAGCTTTTGAAGGAGTCCGAAGAGACTCTCGAGACGCTGCAGCAGGAAGGCGGCGCGCAGGAGCCGGACCTCGCCGATCGCGCATCGACGGAAATGGAACGCTCACTCGAACTGCGCACGCGCGATCGCGCGCGCAAGCTGATCTCCAAGATCGACGCGGCAATCAAGCGTATCGAAGAAGGTACGTATGGTTATTGCGAAGAAACCGGCGAGCCCATCAGCCTGAAGCGTCTCGAAGCCCGTCCCATCGCAACGCTCTCCATCGAAGCCCAGGAACGCCACGAGCGTATGGAACGCACGCACCGCTCGGATTAGGCGCGGCGTCACACGCAGCGGCACGGGGGGCCGATCCAAACACCGCTGATGAAACATCTCCTCGCCCTCATTCTCCTCTTCGCCGCCGTACCGGCGGCGCTCGCTCAAAGCAAATACACCGGCGACACCGGCATCCCGCTCGACGCGCCTTACGTCCACACCGCCATGCCCGTGGTCAAGGCCATGCTCGATATGGCCAATGTTGGCCCTGCCGACATCGTCTACGACCTCGGCTCCGGGGACGGGCGTCTCGTGATCGCCGCCGCCCAGCACCACAACGCAAAAAAAGCTGTGGGCATCGACATCGATCCGGTGCGCATCAAGGAATCGAATGAGAATGCAAAGGCTGCGGGCGTTGCGGGCCGCGCCCTCTTCCTTGAGGAGGACCTGTTCCGGTCCAATTTCTCCGAGGCCACGGTGGTGACGATGTACCTGTTGCCCGAGATGATCACCCGCCTGCGCCCCGCGCTGCAGACCCTCACACCCGGCAGCCGCATCGTGACCCATACCTTCACCATGGGCGACTGGCAGGCCGATGCCTTCAAGCATGTGGGCGAGCGTACCGTCTACCTCTGGGTCGTGCCGGCGAAGATCGCGGGAACGTGGCGGTTTACCCTTGGCGCGGACACCTACGCCGTCGATCTCACACAGAATTTCCAGAAAATCGCGGGCACGCTCCGTGTGAGCGGCAAGGAAGCGGCCCTTTCGAACGCGGTGCTCTCGGGCGACTCTTTCGTCTTCGAAGCCGAAGGCCTTGCCTTCGAGGGCCACGCTTTGGGCGATGCCATCACCGCCAAGGTCACACGTGCGGGCCAGACCTTCGATGTGACGGCGACCCGCTAGAGCGGTTTTCCACAGCGCGCGTCACGGCTGACGCCGGGGCCGTCGCCGCGCGCGCGAGACAAATCGTCTTCGCCAATTTCGTCGATTTGTAGCAGCCCGCGTCGGTAACACGCCGTCAGCGCGGTATCGCCCACGGGCCGGTTCTCGATCACCACGACGTCCCGCGGGTCTTGACGCGACAGAAGTTTCGCCATGGACACAGCCGACTGACGGTCGTCGAATGCCGCAATAAAGGCGCGGCCGCCGTCGGCGCTGTTAAAATAAATCGCAAACATTACTAACCTTGCTCATA
>CANJEU010000361.1 GCA_947473445.1 Fidelibacterota bacterium
ACACCGCCCAGCGCAGATTGCTTGAAGGCACGGCGCAAGTGTTCGGCCTCGCGCAGCCGCCGCAACGCATCGAGGTGTACGACAACTCGCACATCTCGGGCACGGGAACGGTCGGCGCGATGATCGTCGCGGGCCCCCAAGGCCTGATGAAAAACGCCTACCGCAAGTTCAACATCAAGGCCGCGGAGCTGGCGCCGGGCGATGATTACGCTTCCATGCGTGAGGTGCTGACACGGCGTTTCGCGCGCGCGCAGAAGGAAGATCCCGAGCGCACATTGGGGCAGTGGCCCGACCTTGTGCTGCTGGACGGCGGGATCGGCCAGTTGAACGTCGCGTTGAAGGTGCTGGCCGATCTTGGGATTTCCGATCTGTGCATCGCCGCGATTGCCAAAGGGCCCGATCGCAACGCGGGCCGCGAACAGTTCTTCATGCCGGGACGCGAGCCGTTCATGCTGCAGCCCAACACCTCAACGCTCTACTTCCTGCAGCGCCTGCGCGATGAGGCGCACCGCTTCGCCATTTCGGCCCATCGCGCCAAACGCTCGAAGGCGATCGGACAGTCACTGCTGGACGAGGTCACGGGCATCGGCGCGGCGCGCAAGAAGTCACTTTTGCGTCACTTCGGATCTGCCAAAGCCGTTGCGGCCGCAGGGCTTTCCGACTTGCAGACGGTGCCAGGCATTAACGCGGCCACGGCCAAAAAAATCTATGACCATTTCCATCCTGGCGAGTAGACTCACCCGGACAAGCAAGGACACGCGCTTTTGCTCAATCTGCCCAATATCCTGACCATCTCGCGGATTTTCGCGATCCCGATCATCCTTGTGCTGATCGTGTTCGATGCGCCGTGGGCGCGCTGGACGGCGTGCGGCCTTTTCACGGCCGCGGGTATCACCGATTTCTTCGACGGCTATCTCGCGCGCCGGTCCAACCTCGTCTCGCCGCTGGGACGCTTCCTTGATCCCATCGCCGACAAACTTCTGATCGTGGCCGTGCTGTTCATGGTGGTGGCGCTGCCCAACCGCGTGAACGAATGGTCGCTGTTTCCAGCACTTGTGATTCTGCTGCGCGAAATCATGGTCTCGGGTCTGCGTGAGTTCCTGGCGGAACTCCGCGTCGGCCTGCCGGTGACAAAACTCGCCAAGGCCAAGACCACGGTGCAGATGATTGCGCTTGGCTTCCTGATCGTGGGCGACGCGGCGCCCGACCTGATCCCCGCCAAGCTGATCGGCGAAATCGGGATCTGGGTCGCCGCGGCCATCACCGTGGTGACAGGGTATGACTATTTGCGCGCGGGCTTGAAGCATATGGACGCCAAGGCGTGAGGCCGTGAGCGTCATAACCGTCCTCTACTTCGCATCCGTGAAGGAAAAGGTGGGTGTTGGCCAAGAACAGGTGAGCCCGCCAGCGGGCATATCCACCGTCAACGATCTGATGGACTGGCTTGCCACACGCAGCGACGGGCATGCGAAAGCTTTCGCGAGCCGCGCGATGATCAAGACCGCCGTCGACCAGACGCACGTCCCGCCATCCTCGCCTTTGGGAAACGCAACTGAAGTTGCCTTCTTCCCGCCGGTCACGGGCGGTTGACGTGTTAGGCCCGACCGTGCGCGTTCAGCGCGAGCCCTTCGACCCCGGCGCGGAACTCAACGCGTTCCTGAGCCAGACCCCGCACGCCGGCGGCATCGCGGTGTTCGTAGGACAGATGCGCGATTTTCGAGGGGCCGATCGCGCGAGCGGCGAGCCGGTGAGCGCCATGTCGCTCGAACATTATCCGGGAATGGCCGAACGCGAACTCAGCGCCTTGGTCGCCGATGCGCAGAGCCGTTGGCGGCTTGATGGAGTGTGCGTCATTCACCGCACGGGAGACCTCGCGCCGGCCGACCCCATCGTCTTCGTCGCGGCGGCATCGGCCCATCGGGCTGATGCGCTGGAGGCCTGCGCGTTCCTGATCGACTGGCTGAAGACCAAAGCGCCGTTCTGGAAAAAAGAAACGACCGGCGCGGGCCCGCGCTGGGTCGAGGCCACCAGCGCCGATGACGCGCGCGCCGCGCGCTGGGACAAATAACCGACATTTCGCACGGAGATTTTCATGCCGCAGCCGTCTCCCTGGAGCCATACCCGCAACGCCAGCGTCGCCGACGATATCGACTTCGACATCAAGGGCCAGGAACTGCAGTTCGTCGAAATTGAACTCGATCCGGGTGAAAGCGCGATCGCCGAGGCCGGCGCCATGGTGTGGAAAGACGCGAGCGTCGGCATGACCACCGTCTTCGGGGACGGCAGCGAAACCGATAGCGGCATCGCGGGCAAACTTCTCGGCGCGGGCAAGCGATTGCTCACCGGCGAGAGCCTGTTCATGACGGTCTTCACCCACACCGGCAGGGGCAAGGCGCGGGTGGCTTTCGCCGCGCCGACGCCTGGCTCGATCATCCCGCTGCGCCTGGCCGAATACGGCGGGCGCATCATTTGCCAAAAGGACAGTTTCCTGGCCGCGGCGAAGGGCGTTTCGGTGGGTATTCACTTCCAGAAACGAATCCTGACCGGTTTGTTCGGCGGTGAAGGTTTCATCATGCAGAAGTTGGAAGGCGACGGCTGGGTGTTCGCGCAGATGGGCGGCGCGGTCATCGAACGCACCCTGGGCGCGGGGGAAGAACTGCACGTCGATACCGGGTGTATCGCGGCCTTCACGGCCGGCGTCGACTTCGACCTGATCAGCGCCGGGGGAATCAAGAGCATGATCTTCGGCGGTGAAGGGCTTTTCTTCGCGCGCCTGCGCGGACCGGGAAAGGTCTGGATTCAGTCCCTGCCCTTCTCGCGCCTCGCCGGCCGGATGCTGGCGGCTGGCGGCAGCCGCGGTGGCGCAAACCGCGGCGAAGGCTCGCTGCTTGGCACCGTCGGCGACATCGTCAGCGGCAGCAGATAACACGCGATATGTCGGCGAAAGCTATTGTAACCGCAGCGCACTCGAACGCTGCGGTTGCAATCATTTTTGCAACGCCTCGCGGCGCGGAACGTTACTCATGCGCGGGTACGTAGAGGCCGCCAGAAGGGCGTCATGAGCGGTTTGTTCGAGATCATTCAGTACGAAGTTCAGGTGTTCCGCGACGGATACTGGGAAGTTCGTAGTCGCTACCCCCGCTCCGACCGCGACCATGCCTTCATGCAAGCGCGGCTTGTCGATCTGAACGAGATGTTGCCCACGCGTGTTGTTCGCGACGTTTACGATC
>CANJEU010000362.1 GCA_947473445.1 Fidelibacterota bacterium
ACCGGCCAGGACGAGCAGATCATCGACGCGCTCGAAGGCGAATACCGTCAGAACTTCATGCTGCACTACAACTTCCCCCCGTATTCGGTGGGCGAAGCCGGCCGCATGGGCTCGCCGGGCCGCCGCGAAATCGGCCACGGCAAGCTGGCGTGGCGCGCGATCAATCCTCTGCTCCCGGGCAAGGAAAGCTTCCCCTACACGCTGCGTCTCGTTTCCGAGATCACCGAATCGAACGGCTCGTCTTCGATGGCGACCGTTTGCGGCAGCTCGCTGGCCATGATGGACGGCGGCGTGCCGCTCGCCCGTCCGGTGGCGGGTATCGCCATGGGCCTGATCAAGGAAGGCAACGACTTCGCGGTTCTGTCGGACATCCTGGGCGATGAAGATCACCTCGGCGACATGGACTTCAAGGTTGCGGGCACCGACGTCGGCGTCACTGCGCTGCAGATGGACATCAAGATCACGTCCATCACCCGCGAGATCATGGATATCGCGCTCCGTCAGGCGAAAGACGGGCGTCTCCATATCCTTGGCGAAATGGCCAAGGCCCTGACCGGCGCCCGTGACACGGTTGCCGCAACGGCGCCGCGCATCACCACGCTGATGGTTCCCAAGGACAAGATCCGCGAAATCATCGGCACCGGCGGTAAAGTGATTCGCGAACTGCAGGAAAGCACCGGCACCAAGATCGACATCGAAGACGACGGCACCGTGCGCGTCGCTTCGGCCGACGGCGACAAGATGAACGAAGCGGTGCGCCGCATTCGTGAAATCGTCGCCGAGCCGGAAGTGGGCGTGATCTATACGGGCGCCGTGGTGAAGATCATGGACTTCGGCGCGTTCGTGAACTTCCTGGGCAAGCGTGACGGCCTTGTGCACATCTCGGAACTGTCTTCCAAACGCGTGCAGCAGGTCTCTGATGTCGTGAAGGAAGGCGATATCGTGAAAGTGAAGTGCCTTGGTATCGACGATCGCGGCAAGGTGAAGCTGTCCATGAAGCGTATCGACCAGGCCACCGGCCTTGAGATCGATGCGGGCAAGGACGGCGGCGAAAGCGCACCGGCAAACTAAAGGCTGGCGGTGCGTAAAAAACCGCCGTTTCCGTTTGTGATCGGCCATCGCGGTTCGCCCCGGGCGGCGCCAGAGAATACTCTGGCGTCGTTCCGGCAGGCGGCCCGCGACGGCGCCACATGGGTAGAGTTCGATGTCTGCCTGACATTGGACGGACGCGCGGTGATTTTTCACGACGACGATCTCGACCGTACTTCGGACGGCACCGGCCCGCTTGCGCTTATGCCGTTCGATGCGATCCGCAATTTGGATGCGGGCGGCTGGTTCGGCCCGGACTTTGCGGGCGAACCCGTTCCGACCCTCGAAGAAGCGCTCGACCTGTTCGCCGACCTTGGTCTTGGCTTCAATATGGAGATCAAGCCCGATCCCGGCCGTGAGATCGAGACGGCGGAAATCGCCCTGACCATCGCCCGCGAGAGCTGGCCGGCGGAGGCGCCCGCGCCCTTGATCTCGAGTTTTTCACGCATTTCCATGGCCACGGCCAAGGAAGTGCAGCCGGGCTGGCCGCGCGATTTGCTGTTCGACCGCGTCGCCGAGGACTGGAAAGACATCGGCGCGATGCTGGACGTGGTCTCCTTCGGCGCGAATCATCTGCACTTAAGCGCCGAGACCGTGAGTGCAATGCAAGATGCCGGTTACGGCGTTATGGCCTATACCGTCAATGACGTAACGCGGGCGAAAACACTGAAAGCCTGGGGTATCGACGCGATCTTCACCGATATTCCCGCCGATATGCTGAAAGCTTTCAGATGATCATGCCGAGTATTCTTGGATCGCCCGTCGCGGCAGCCTATATTTCCGCCGGGAGCGAGCGACTTGTTACATTGGGAAGAATGCGTTGAAAGCACTTAATTCGGTTCTCGTCGGCGGACAAGAAGTCCTTCCGGTGATCGAGGGCGGCAAGGGCGTGGCTGTGTCGAACGGTCAGTCGTCTGGCGCGTGGGCGGCCGCCGGCGGCGTGGGTACCTTTTCAGGGGTGAACGCCGACGCATATGCCGCTGACGGCACACCCATTCCGCAAATCTACCATGGCCGCACCCGCAAGGAGCGCCACGAAGAGCTGATCAAATACGCCATCGACGGCGGCATCACGCAGGCGCGCATCGCGCACGAAACGCGCGGCAACCAAGGCCGCATCCACATCAACATCCTTTGGGAGATGGGCGGCGCCGAACGCGTGCTGGCCGGTGTGATGGAAAAATGCCGCGGCCTCATTCACGGCGTCACGTGCGGCGCCGGCATGCCTTACCGCTTGGCTGAACTCGCCGCGCATTACGGCATCTACTATTACCCGATCGTGTCCTCGGGCCGCGCGTTCCGCGCGCTGTGGAAACGCGCCTACAGCAAATACTCCGATCTGCTTGGCGGCGTGGTCTATGAAGATCCGTGGCTTGCCGGCGGCCACAACGGCCTTTCGAATTCTGAAGACCCCAAGCGCCCCGAAGAACCCTATCAGCGCGTGGCGGCGCTGCGCGCCATCATGAACGAATGCGGCCTGCAACAGACCCCCATCATAATGGCGGGTGGCGTGTGGTGGCTGTCGGAGTGGGAACATTGGCTTGATAATCCGGAAATCGGCCCGGTTGCCTTCCAGTTCGGCACGCGTCCGCTGCTGACCAAAGAGAGCCCGATCTCGCAGGAGTGGAAGCGCAAGTTGGTGACTTTGCAGCCGGGTGATGTGCATCTGCATCGCTTCAGCCCGACCGGCTTTTATTCGTCGGCCGTCCAAAACAATTTCCTGTCCGAGCTTGAGCACCGCAGCGAACGTCAGATTCCGTTTACGCCCGAGATGGTCGGCGCGCACGACACCGCCTTCAACATCGGATTGCGCAAGAAAGACGTTTACGTCACCGGCCCGGACAAGATGCGCGCGCAAGCCTGGATCGATCATGGCTTCACCGAGACGATGAAAACGCCGGACTCGACGCTGATTTTCGTCACGCCCGCTCGGGCCGAAGAAATTCGCAGGGATCAGATCGATTGCATGGGCTGCCTGTCGGCCTGTTCGTTCTCGAACTGGTCGCAGAGCGAGGAAGGCACCACGGGCCGCAAAGCCGATCCGCGCAGTTTCTGCATTCAAAAGACTCTGCAGAACATCGCGCACGATGCGCCGGTGGACAACGAGCTCATGTTCGCCGGGCACAACGCGTTCCGCTTC
>CANJEU010000363.1 GCA_947473445.1 Fidelibacterota bacterium
GAACCCTAGGTCGAAGTTGGGCCCTACCAGGGACGCATTCCGGTGATGCTGAAGCGGCAAGCGAGCGAGCGCAGCTTCTTACGGTCACAGGGATCTATGCTCTCTTCATCGCGCCAGCGGGCGTAGGCGACAACCGACCAGCTACCGCGCCGCTCCTGCATGAAGACACTCGCCTTCTCGACCACGCCCGAACTATCGACCATGTAGACCATCATCTCCTGCATCCCGATCACGGGTTCAGGCGCACGGCGCAGTCCTCGAATCCGGTTGTGGGCGACTTCGCGGACGCCGCGCATCTCCCAAACGTCATATCCTTTGCTCGCCTCGTTGATCAGCGCGCTCCACGGCATTGTCCACGGCCGGCGCCAGACATCGCCCGCGTAGGTTGCGTCATCGCGTTTCTGAACTCCGTCGGCCTGAAGTTCGATGCCCACCATTTTGCAGATTTCGACGTTCTGCTCGTTACACATCCAAAATGTCTTCAGCGCGCACTCAGGGCTTTCGCTCGGATTGCCGCACGGCTTCTCATCGGCGTCAGGGAATGGCGGCAGCTCCGCCGCGCGCACGTCCGCGCCCGCGCAAAAGACGCACAGCAGGACGGGAAGGGCCGTAAGCAACACTTTAGTGATGGACACGGGTCAGGGCTCGCTCAGTCTGCATTCTTGCCTATAGCCATATAACTCCATAACCTTCGATTCCACATGTTCCTTCCGATCCGCGACGACAACCCTCATACGGTCACGCCCTTCGTCAACTACACGATGCTGGCGATCTGCATTGTCGTGTATGTCTGGCAATTCTCGCTCGGCGCGCAGGCCGAGCAGCGGGCGGTGCTGACCTATGGGTTTACCCCCGCCTACTTCTTCGGCCCCGGCGCGCCGGCCGCGTTCGCCGCCATCCCCGCGACACTCACCATGTTTACCTCGATGTTCATGCACGGCGGCTGGATGCACCTCGGGGGAAACATGCTTTACCTGTGGATCTTTGGCGACAATATCGAAGCCTCGCTCGGCCACGGACGCTATCTCGCCTTCTACCTCCTGTGCGGTGTTGCGGCGGCGCTTGCGCAAGGGTTCGCCGCGCCCGGTTCAGATATTCCCATGGTGGGCGCGTCAGGCGCGATTTCCGGTGTGCTTGGGGCTTACCTCGTGCTGCATCCGCGCTCGAACATCAAAGTGTTCGTTTTCCTGATCATCATTACCGTCATCAACGTGCCGGCCTTCATCGTGCTCGGCTTTTGGATCGTTGGTCAGCTGGTCAGTTCGGCGGCGGTGGATGCCGGCCAGCCGGGTGTGGCCTTCATTGCCCACATCGGCGGATTCGTGGCCGGGGCCGTCATGGTGTTCTTCTTCAAGAAAAAGTCCGTCCCCATGTTCGACGTGGCGCACAGCCGGCCCTTCGCCGTCGAACAACGTCCGCTCCGCGTCCGCCGCGGCGGCTCAGTGCCGCCCACCAGCGGTCGCCGAGGTCCTTGGGATAATTAGCGGGTAACTTTCGCGCGCGGATGCGTGTCCGCATAGGTGCGGATCAGATGACTCTCATCGACGGCCGTATACCGCTGCGTCGTCGACAGCGACGCGTGGCCGAGCAGCTCCTGGATGGTTCGCAAGTCCCCACCCTTTGCAAGCAGATGCGTCGCGAAACTGTGGCGCAAGGCATGGGGCGTTGCGCGTTCATGCAGGCCGAGCTGCGCGCGCAAGGTCTGCATTTGGCGCTGAATAATGCGCGGGCTGAGGGGCTTTCCGCGCCGGCCCAGGAACAGCGGCGTATCGCCGGAATTCTTGAATGGGCATAGCGCGCGATAGCTTGCGATGGCGTCTTTCACGATTGTAAGGACAGGAACGATGCGTTCCTTCTGCCCCTTGCCGGTGATGCGCAGGATGTCGGCGTCGGTTCGCGTCTCCCAGGTCAGAGAAAGCGCTTCACCCAGCCGCAATCCGCACCCGTACAGCAGCAGCATCAACGCCTGATCGCGCGCCGCCACCCACGGTTCTTCCTGTAGCTCGCCGACATTGCGGATGGCGGCAATGGCGTCGGCCTCGTCGAGTGCCTTGGGCACGCTTTTTGGCAGCCGCGGCGTTTTGACGCTCTTCACCGCCGGATTATGAATCCGCCCGGTGCGGTCAAGAAAACGGAAAAAGTTGCGCAAGGTCGACATGCCGCGCGCAATCGAGCTGCGCGCAATGCCCTCGTTGGCCCGGTGCGCGAGGTAGCTGCGAAAGTCGGCCGGTTTCAGCGCGGCGAGCGCGGCAAGATCGGCGGCGCCCCCCAAGTGATCGACCAGGAATGCAAGGAAGCTCGCAAGATCACGGGCGTAAGCATCGGTGGTATGGGCGGAAACGCGCCGTTCCGCCGTCAGCCATCCATGCCACGCTTTGACGGCACCGGCGAGATCGGGGCCGGCTGGAAAATATACGCCCGTTGCTTCTAAAGTTTCAGCGTCCACCAGCGTCCTACCGCATAGCGGCTGACGTGAGCGAGGAAGGCGATGAGCTCGGTACCCTGGCCGTCTTCGAAATGATTGGCGGTGCGGCACCCGACGGCGAACACGCCGAGCGGCAAGCCTTCGCCTTCGGGCAGCGCCACAAGCGCGTCCGACCGCACGAGCCCGGCCGAGCTGCCATACAGCATAGCTTCGCCTTCGGTTTCCGGGCGAATGCGCGTGGATTCGGGGCCGACGAGCTGATCGACCATCCCGACCGGCAGCGCCTTAACGATATGCGATGCCTCGACAGGCAAGCTGTCGGTTTCAAACGCAATAGAAACCGCATCCACACCCAAATGCACCGGCAGATCGTCATGCAGGATTTGGGCAAGTTCGTCGAAGTCGCGTGCGTAGAGCAGCGCGAGTGCGCACTCCATCGTGCGCTCGACCAGCGACATGTTGGAGCGTGTCGTGTTGACGAGACGGTCGCTCGCAACCTTCATTTCATCGACCTGACGGCGCAAACGGTCGACGACAAAACGCTGCATATCGACCACGACGGTGTCGGTTTCAAAGCGCGTGTCTTGCGCCAGAATTCCCAGAAGGTCCGGATTGTTCAGCAATACCCGCGGATTGCGCCGCAGGTAGGCGACCACATCGGATTCGCGCAGGTCGGATTTCTGTGCGTCGGTTTTACCCGCCGTCATCGTGTCAGCCATGTTCCCCGGTCCCCGTCCTCGTTTCTCGCTCATAACGATTGGGCCCTGCGGCTTTGATCCATCTCGAGAATGACCTTCTAGAGAA
>CANJEU010000364.1 GCA_947473445.1 Fidelibacterota bacterium
CCCGTCAGCGCGTGGCAGACCAAAACGCAGTTCGACTTGTCCGCGTTCAGCGTTCCGTAGGTCTCATAGGCGACGGTCACCGGAAACAGCGTCACGCCCGATTGGAGCGTTAAGGGCTCGCGCAGAGCAAGGCTCTTGCCATGCGCCTGGCCATCTTGCCGCGTTTGGGGGGCAATATCGGGTTTCATGCGCGGCAACTCACCGTTTAGGCGCGGATATGTCAACGTTTTCTTTGATTTTAGCGGGGTTGGCCACTATAGGGTGAACCCCTGTAACGGGCCGATTTCCGGCCCTTTCGTCAGGGACACGAGAGGCGCATATGGCGTTGCCGCAGCCGAGGCCCGGGATCATGGATATCGCGATCTACGAACCGGGTAAATCCCAGGTGAAGGGGCCCGCGCGCGTCGTAAAACTCTCCTCCAATGAAGCTGCCCTCGGCCCCAGCCCCAAAGCTGTCGCGGCGCTCGCGGCCTCACTGGGCGAATCTCATCGTTATCCCGCCGGCGATTCGGGCGAGCTGCGCGCCGCCCTGGGCGCGGCGCACACGCTCGATCCTGCCCGCATCGTGTGCGGCGCGGGCTCGGACGAACTGCTCGGGCTTGTGATGCGCGGTTTCGCCGGCGTGGGCGACGAGATCATCCACACCGCCCACGGCTTTGCCATGTACAACATCTATGCCAAGAGCGTCGGCGCCACCCCGGTGATCGCGCCGGAAAAAAATCTCACGACCGACGTCGATGCAATCCTTGCGCGCGTGACGCCAAAGACCCGCATCGTCTTCGTGGCAAATCCGAATAACCCGACCGGCACCTACATCCCGGGCGCCGAGGTCCGCCGCCTGCGTGCCGGTTTGCGCGAGGACATCGTGCTCGTCTGCGATGACGCCTACGCCGAATATGTCGAAGCGCCCGATTATGAATCCGGCTTCGCGCTCGCCGGCGAGACCGAAAATACAATCGCGCTTCGTACCTTTTCAAAGATCTATGGCCTTGCGTCGGTGCGGCTCGGCTGGGGCTTTGCCAGTGCCCATATCATCGGCGTGATGGAGCGGATCCGTTCACCGTTCAACGTCTCGCGCCCCGCCCAGGTCGCCGGTCTTGCCGCCCTCGCGGACAAAGACCACATGGCCCTGACCAAGGCCCATACCAAGAAATGGCGCGATATCGCCCTTCAGCGTTTGCGCGGCCTCGGGCTGAAGGTCGGCGATTCCCATGGCAACTTCCTGTTGCCGGAATTTCCCATGGTCCCGGGTAAGACGGCGGCGGAATGCGACGCGTTTTTGCAAGAACACGGCGTGATCATTCGCCGCGTCGACTCTTACGGCCTGCCCAACTACTTGCGCATCACGATCGGCGACGATGAGGAAATGGCCATCGTCCTCGACACGCTCGCAGCATTCATGGAACGCACGTGATGGCAAAGGCGTCGCCCCGAAAGCCCAAACCGCTGTTTGATCGCGTCTGCTTTATCGGCATCGGCCTGATCGGCAGCTCGCTGGCCCGCGCCATGCGCCGCGCCGGCCTTGCCGGGAGTTACGTTGCCTGCGATCGCAATCCCAAACATGTGAAGGCCGCTGTCAAACTCGGCATCACGGACGAAGCCACGCGCGACTATGCCAAGGCCGTGACCGGCGCCGACCTAATCGTGATCGCAACGCCAGTGGGCACCAACGGCGAAATCGCGCGCCTCATCGCCCCTCATCTCAAGAAGGGCGCGATCGTTACTGATGTGGGTTCGGTCAAGCGCATGGTGATCGATAGCGTCGCGCGCCACATTCCAAAGGACGTCCATTTTGTGCCCGCGCATCCCATCGCGGGAACCGAACATTCAGGACCCGAAGCGGGGTTCCCTGAACTCTTCGAAAACCGCTGGTGCATCCTGACGCCGCCCAAGCGCACCTCCGCGAAGGCCGTAGGCAAAGTCGCCGAACTGTGGCGACGGATCGGCGCCAAGGTCGAGACCATGGACCCCGATCATCACGACAAGGTTCTGGCCATCACCTCGCACCTTCCGCATCTCATCGCCTACACCATCGTCGGCACGGCGACGGATTTGTCGGGCGATCTTAAACAGGAAGTGATCAAATACTCGGCTTCGGGTTTCCGCGACTTCACGCGTATCGCCGCATCCGATCCGATCATGTGGCGCGATGTGTTCCTCAACAACCGCGATGCGGTTCTCGAGATCCTGCAGCGCTTTACCGAGGACCTGACCGCCATGCAGCGCGCCATTCGCAAAGGCGATGGTCCGATGCTCGAGGATCATTTCACCCGCACGCGCGCCATCCGGCGCAGCATCATCGGCGCCAAGCAGGCGTAATCTGCAAGGCGTAACACCCAACCGGCGAGGCGCTCATGTCCGATCTTCATCTCGTCATCGGTAATAAGGCTTATTCCTCCTGGTCGTTGCGGCCGTGGATTGCGCTGAAGGCCAACGGCATCGCGTTCCGCGAGACGGTTGTTGGTCTGCAACAGCCCGACACCACCGCGCAGATCAGGAAGTACTCGGCCGCGGCCAAAGTCCCCGTGCTGATCCACGGCGCTATCACCGTGTGGGAATCCCTCGCGATCCTCGACTATCTGGCCGAGACCTTCCCCGAGAAGTCGTGGTGGCCGAAGGATATTCCGGCGCGGGCTCAGGCCCGTGCGGCGTCGGCCGAAATGCACGGCGGATTCTCAAACCTGCGCAATCATATGACCATGAATGTGCGCAAGTCGGTGCCGAACAAAAGCCGCCCCGATGCGGTCAACGCCGACATCGCGCGCATCAACGAACTCTGGAAAGAATGCCGCGGGCGCTTTGGCGGCGAAACCGGCCCGTTCCTGTTCGGCGCCTTTTCGAACGCCGATGCGATGTACGCGCCGGTGGTCACGCGTTTCAAAACCTACGGCGTGCTGCCGACGCTCGACCCCATCTGCCAAGCCTATTGCGAAGCGATGCTCTCTCATCCCGCCATGAAGGAATGGTACGCGGGCGCCGCGGCCGAGCCTGCCGAGATTCCGCTCTACGAAGATCTTACGCGGGCATAGCGCGGGCGCCTAAGGGACGCGGGCAGCTTCGTCCCAGGAAACCACAGGCACTTCCATCAACACGATGGGACCCGCCGACAGGCGGCGATCCTGCACCGTCAAGGGCAGTGAGAGTTCGGGCTCACCGGTCGCAGACGGCTTCGCCATCATGCCGAGTACGGCCTTGGCCATCTCTGCTTCCCGCTCGTGCACA
>CANJEU010000365.1 GCA_947473445.1 Fidelibacterota bacterium
ATCAGGAACGACCGCACCGCCGGCACGCTCATGCCCGAGATCAGCAAGTACCCGAAGGTCACGAGCAGCGCCGTCCACGCCGCGATCTTCTTGGTGTCTGTTTTGAGCGCGAGCGGCGTCAGCGCCAGCACGCGCCGCACCAGGAAGAACAGTACCCCCGCCAGCAACGTCATATGGAAACCCGAGATCGACAGCAGATGCGCAAGACCGGCCGCGCGATAATCGTCCTGCACGGCTTCGGGAATCACCGACTGCTCGCCGTTGATCAGCGCGGTCGCCACCGTGCCCGCGTCTCCCGGCACCGCCGCCGCAATCCTCCGGCCGATCGCACGCCGCCAGGCTTCCGTGGTCGAAACGAAGGCCGCGGTCCACGTCAGTTCGGCTTCATCGGAAACCGCTTCCCACTTGCCCACCGAATATCCCGTCCCGCCGATGCGCGCGAAATACAGGAACCGCTGGAACTGGAACCCATCGGGCACGGCCGGGCGCATCGCCGGTCCCACCACCGCCGGCACGGTGATCACGTCGCCGGCGCGCGGCAATCCGTGCCCACGCGGGATATTGATGCGCAGCCGTTTGGGCACGCCGTTTTCCGGCACGCGCGGCAGCACGGAAGGTTCTATGACGATCCGGTTCAAGCCGGGCCGCCGCTCGGTCTCCACCACCAGCCCCCTGATATCGATCGGTCCGATTTCTTTGGTCAGAATTGGTGTGGCCACAAGGGCCGTGCGGAAATGCGCCGCGCTATGTCCGGCCGCCATGGCCACCAGCGCAATCGCAAGGGGCCGCGTGAACGCGCGCCCCCAGCGCAGGCGGAGCAGCAGCACGGCCACAAGCGCCGCCACCGGCCCCACCCAATACGGCGGGTCCTCGCGCCAGCCAAAGAACACTGCAATCCCGGCGGCGAAGGCCACGACAATCCAAAGGATCGCCCGTCCCTCCTGCTCCCGCAGCTCTTGCCGGAAATAGCCCCACGCCTCATATGGACGCATGGTTCACTCCCCCCGGGGATATGCTAAACCACGCGCGGTTTTTGGCTAGAGAGATACGGTTTTAAAGATGAGCGTCGTTACCAGGTTTGCCCCCTCGCCCACCGGCTACCTCCACATCGGCGGGGTGCGGACGGCGCTGTTCAATTACCTCTATGCCAAGCATACCGGCGGTCAATTCCTGCTCCGGATTGAGGACACCGACCGCGCCCGCTCGGTCCCCGCCGCCATCGACGCCATCATGGACGGTCTGCACTGGCTCGGGCTGCAGTGGGACGGCGATCCGGTCTACCAATTCTCGCGCGCCGACCTGCATCGCGCCGCCGCGCAAAAACTGCTCGATGAAGGCAAGGCATATCATTGCTACGCCACGCCCGACGAGCTCACCGCCATGCGCGAAGAGCAAAAGGCCAAGGGCCTGCCCATCCGCTACGACGGACGCTGGCGCGATCGCGATCCCAAGGACGCGCCCGGCGGCAATCAAAAACCCGTCATCCGTTTCAGGGCGCCCCAAGACGGCGACACCGTCATTACCGATCTCGTGCAAGGCCCCGTGCGCGTCGCGAATGCGCAGCTCGACGATATGATCCTGCTGCGCTCGGACGGTACGCCCACCTATATGCTCTCGGTCGTGGTCGACGATATCGACATGGGCATCACCCACGTCATCCGGGGCGATGATCATCTCAACAACGCCTTCCGTCAGCTTCAGCTCATCCTCGCCCTCGGCGCGCCGGTGCCGAAATACGCCCATATCCCGCTCATCCACGGGGCGGACGGCGCGAAACTCTCCAAGCGCCACGGCGCGGTGGGGGTCGAGTTCTATCGCGATCACGGCTTCCTGCCCGAATCCTTGCGCAATTATCTTCTGCGCCTCGGCTGGAGCCACGGCGATGCCGAGATCATCTCCGATGCCCAAGCCATCGAATGGTTCGACATCGTCGACGCCAACCGCGGCGCCGCCCGCTTCGACATGGAAAGGCTCACCAGCCTCAACGGCCACTATATCCGCCATGCCGACGATGACCGGCTCGTGGATCTTGTGATGCCGTTCCTGGAAAAGAAGCTCGGCCGCAAGGTCGACCAGATCGGCCGTCTCAAGGCCGGCATGGCCAGCCTCAAGGAACGGGCCAAGACCCTGGTGGAACTGGCCGAGGGCGCCGTGTTCTTCGTCGGCGCCCGCCCCGTCCAGATCGACGAAAAGGCGGCCTCGGTACTCGCGGAGGGCGGCAAAATCGCCATCGAAGGGGTCCTGCCGGCTCTGGAATGGGCCCCGTCCTGGACCCACGGCGAGATCGAGGCTCGGGTCCGGGGTTACGCCGACCAGGCTGGTCAAAAGCTAGGCAAAGTGGCGCCCCCGCTGCGGGCGGCCGTGTGCGGGTCCCTTAATTCCCCCCCGCTTTTCGAGGTCATGGAAGCCCTTGGCCAGGAAGAGACCATCGCCCGCCTGAAGGATGCAATGAGCTCATGAACCTGATCCTTTTCCTGATCACATTCGCGCGCGGGAGCGTTGATTTACAAGCATTTACCGGGCTATAAGCATTGCAACATAACGAGGGCGCCGCCGGGGGGATAAGCTTGCGGATGGACGCCTCACTCACGCGGAAAGGACGCATCCATGGCTAAGACACTCAGCCTCAAGGACGATCAAACCGGCAAGTCGTGGAGCTTCCCCGTCATGGAAGGAACGCTCGGCCCCGATGTGGTCGACATCCGCAAATTCTATGCCGAGACCGATATGTTCACCTTCGATCCGGGCTTCACCTCGACGGGAAGCTGCGAGTCGAAGATTTCCTTCATCGACGGTGACAAGGGTGTCCTTCTGCACCGCGGCTATCCGATCGAGGACCTGGCCGAGAAATGTAACTTCGAAGAAGTCGCCCATCTGCTCCTGTTCGGCGAACTGCCGAACGAGAAGGATTACGCCAAGTTCGAGCGCGACCTCACCTACCACACGATGCTGCACGAGCAGTTCCACAATTTCTACTCGGGCTTCCGCCGCGATGCGCACCCCATGGCCGTCATGTGCGGCGTCGTCGGCGCGCTGTCGGCCTTCTATCACGACAGCCTCGACATCACGAACCCGGACCATCGCCGCATCTCGACCTATCGCCTGATCGCGAAGATGCCCACGATCGCCGCCTGGGCGTACAAATACTCGCTCGGCCAGCCGTTCATCTATCCGCGTAACGATCTCTCTTACGCCGAAAACTTCCTCTACATG
>CANJEU010000366.1 GCA_947473445.1 Fidelibacterota bacterium
CCATTCGCCGCGAACTGCTTGTCGAGCGATTCCAGCGTTGCGCGGTCACCCGCGCTGGTCGGTCCGCCGGTTCCATAGGCATAAGCACGCTTTACAACGCAGCTGGTCAGCGCGGGATGATCGCGCAGCGCGGTGGCAAGGCCGGTCACATTGGTGAAGGCTTTTCCGTCAAGATTTCCGCTGGCGTCGATGGTTGTGCCGCGCTCGGTGAGGCGATAGCGGCCGGCGCCATCGAAGTTCTCAAGCGCAAGCCCCATGGGGTCGGTGATCTTGTGGCAACCGGCGCAAACCGGATTTTCAAGGTGCGCGTTCACGCGGTCGCGCGCGGTGCGCAAGTTGGCCTTGGGGTTCTCGACCGCCGAAAAATCGACGTTGGCGGGCGGACGCGGCACCGGCTGGCACAGCAGCAGCTCGCGCAACGCCTTCCCACGCAAGGTGGCCGAGCTGCGGCCCGGGTGCGAATGACCGGCAAGGAAGCTGATCTGAGTCAGCATCCCCATGCGCGGACTGTCGGCCGGAAATTCATAAGGCACCCAGCCGCCGGTGGTCGGCAGGCGGTAGAGGGCGGCAAGCGAGGGCGACAGGAAGGTTTCACGCGTGGTGTAAAGATCGCGATAGTCGCGCTTCTTGGTAATCAGATGATCGACGACCGTACGCAGCGTCTGTTCGCGCGCATCAAGCACGGTGGTCGCGGTAAAATTGGGATAGATCGATCCGTCCTTGGCGAGCGTATCGAACACATCGAACGCCAGCATATCGTCGAAGAACGCCCGTACGCCGTATTCAAGGCGCGGGCTGGCAAGCATGCGATCGACAGATTTCGCAAAACCCTTTTCCGTCTGCAATTCGCCCTTTTCGGCGGCCTTGAGAAGCATATCGTCCGGCGCCGCATTCCACAGGAAGAAGCTAAGGCGGGTAGCCAGCGCGTAGGAATCAAGGCGTGTGCCGCCCTGCTGCTTGGGGTCCGCCTCGAGACGCTCGGAGATGAAAAGAACTTGCGGATTGAAGAGCATGCCTTCAAGCGCCGAGCCGAGGCCCGCGTAGAAATCCTTCAACCGGTCCGCGCCCGCGCCGGCTTCAGCGACCCATTGATCGACGCGTTTTTCTTCAAGCGGACGGCGGTAGAGGAGACGGCTCACTTTGGTCAGGAAAGTACGTGCGCATGCATCGTCCCGCGCCGTCTCGGACTTCGGCGTGCAGGAAATGAGATACTTGCGGTTCTCGGTGTTGACGACTTGCGCGGCAACTGAGGCGGCGGTCTTTTGATATACTTCCATCTGACCGGCGGTGACGCCGGCGATCGACGTTCCAACGCCCAGCAACCCATCGGTGCGCTGCAACGGCGCAAAGCGCACGTCAGGCTTCACATTGGGCCCGAAGACATAGCCCAGCGTGTTCAGATATTGCTCGGACGTCATGAGACGCAGACGCTGTTCGGACGAACCGGCGGGAGTGGGCGCGGCAGAAACCTTCGTAGCCGCCGCCGGTTCTGCAGCCTGCTGTGAGCAACTTCCCAGCGCAAGCGACACAGCGATGGCCGCGCTCGCGCAACGAAGCGGGTGACCGACGCGGCTCAGCAAACGACCAAACACCATCCCGACCTTCTCCAACAATCGCCGACGCTAACGTACCCAGTTCTCGCAGGCACCAGCGGCAGCATATCAGCGGGCGGCCCGGGCCGCGAAGCGGGCAATTTTCTTCGATTTTGCCGAGTCATCGACGCCGGCGCCGCGCACGGCTTCTTTGGTGCGCGCCAGCAGCGTCATCATCATGTCGATATCGCCGGTGGGGATTTCGGCAAACAGCTCGTTGATCCACGACTCGTGATTCTTTGCCATCTCACGGAACAGGACTTGGCCCTTTTTGCTCAAGCGCACGACGAAGGCGCGGCGGTCAACCTTTGAGGTCTGCCGGTCGACGAGCTTCTCGGCGATCAGGCGTTTGACGATCCCGGTGACATTGCCGTTCGACACCATCAGGCGCTCGCTAAGTCCGCTCATCGTAAGGCCATCGGGCATACGGTCGAGCTGCGCCATGAGGTCGAACTGCGGCAAGGTCACGGAGTATTGCTGTTCCAGCCGCCCTCTGATTTTCGTTTCAATTAGGGTGGTACAGGTCAGCAACCGTAGCCAGAAGCGCAGGTTTTCATGGCGGCCAGATCCGACCTCCTCGAAATCCAGAACTTGCGCGAGATTATTGGTGGGAGACGCCATGCCAGCCTGTTCCGTTAACCCGGCCGCGGAGCGGCCTGCAATGCCATTTTAACCGTAAAGCATCGGCCAGGGGAACCGTTACAGACGGCGGCGAGACCCTTAAATGGATCGCGCCGGCCATCGGTTTCATCCGTTAGCCGGCGCGAAGGGACTCTTCTCGTAGGACTTTACATCCGGAAGCGGATACCCGCACGGAAAGCGCGGCCCTGCAGGTCGTAGAGTGCCGAGTTCGACTCGTTGGTCGAGAACACCGACGCACCCGGGCCCGACGGGACAATGCCGGGATCGCGGTTGGTCAGGTTGCGGACGCTGACGAAGAGGTCGGTTTCCGCAGATCCAATCTCAACTTTGTAGGTTGCCGAGAAGTCGAAATACAGCGCGCCATCGAGCTGGTTGTTATCGATGGTCGTGTTGTTCGGGGTCGACGCAGGACAGCCGGTCGAACACTCGATGTAATTGGTATTGAACACGCCGGCGCTGAAACCGCGCGCATTGAACGTCAGAATGACCGGGTCGAGCGCATATGCCACGCCGACGTCATACCGCCACGAGGGCTTCGACGCCGCGTTCTGGCCGGCCTGGTCGTTCGGGATCGAACCGACCACGCCGCTGGCCAGCACGTCTTTGATGTAGTGCGTGACGAGGCCGCGGAAGGTCAGGTTGCCGTCCCAGCTCGACACAACGTTATCGAGCTGCAGACGATAGCTGGCTTCAACATCCCAACCGCTTGCATTTTGGGTTGCGAAGTTAAGAGGCGCAACAGTGAACAGGACCAACTCGCTGCCGGCATCGATCGTGCGCCGGAACTGGCCGCACGCTTTTTGATCGCCCGTGAAGCAAAGATCGATAAGCTGCTGCGCGTTGAGTGTGCTGATCGCACCCTTAATGTCGATATTGTAGTAATCCCACGAGACGCTGAACCCCTGCAGCCATGACGGCTGATACACCGCACCGAAACCGTAGGTGTCTGCCCTCTCGGGTGTGAGATTGGGGTTGCC
>CANJEU010000367.1 GCA_947473445.1 Fidelibacterota bacterium
CCGCGGAAGCGGAACGGCCTTCAAAGTGCAGCTAATCCAGCTTAAGCGAAGGCAGGGCGCGGAAACGCCTTAGCGGCGGTCGCTTCCAGGCTCTTCGCCCCCTGCAGCACGGCGCGCTGCAGCTTAGCGAACGCGCGGTTCTCGATCTGCCGGACGCGTTCGCGGCTGATGCCATACTCTTCGCCGATCTCTTCAAGCGTCCGCGGATTGTCCGCAAGGCGGCGCTCTTCGATAATCCGGCGTTCGCGCGGCGTAAGCTCGGACATAGCTTCCTTGAGAAGCTTGTTGCCAAGCGCGCGGTCCTCACGATCGCCAAGGACGGTTTCCTGGTCGGGCTTGTCATCGACCAGAAGATCCTGACGTTCGGTATCACCGTCTTCGGCGACGAACTGATTGAGCGAGCTGTCCGAACGCGACAGGCGCCGGTTCATATCGATCACTTCTTTCGCCGTCACATCGAGGCGCTTTGCGATCGTCTCGGCCGCTTCAAGCGGGATATCGCCTTCTTCGTAAAGACCAAGGCGAGCTTTCATCTTACGCAGATTGAAGAAAAGCTTCTTCTGCGCCGCTACAGTGCCTACTTTGACCAGCGACCACGAGTTCAAGACGTACTCATTGATCGCCGCCTTGATCCACCACATGGCATACGTCGCTAGACGGAAACCGCGCTCGGGCTCGAACTTCTTCACCGCGCGCATCAGGCCCACATTGCCTTCCGAAATCAGGTCGGAGACGGGCAAGCCATAGAAGCGGTAGCCCATGGCAATCTTGGCCACGAGGCGCAGGTGACTGGTGACAAGTTTATGTGCGGCATCGACGTCGTCGTGATCCAAGTAACGACGGGCCAGCATGTATTCTTCCTGCACGTCGAGGACCGGAAACTTCTTAATGTCGGACATATAAGCCGACAGTCCGCTTTCGGACGCGAGGACGGGAATTCTTGAATTAGCCATCTCATTCTCCTTCGGGCCACTTGCCCACTACCCTCGCTTCCGCGACGGGCAAAAAACGTCAGTCACTAGGCCTTAAAAACAGGCGCGTGCGGACTGTGCTGTTGGATGGAGATGATTTGAATTCTGCATGGTCATATCCTCCTTGAGCAACATGACATTTCTATGTTCGGCCCACCTCATGGTCGGACCGTGTTGGTGCGGAGGCCCTAACAGGCACCCCCTTGCAACACAGGAATACTACCTAACCCCGTCGGCTCGCGTAAAGGCCAAACGAACGCCCCAGTCATGCAAACTTGCATAACTGAGGTGATTTTTACATTTCGTTACAGAGACTTGGCTGCCCTGCGCGTCCCCCAAAAACCAGCCCGATCACACCAATTTAAGGCGCGCGGGAACTGTTCGGAACCTTTAGCCACTAAGGGCTTTATCTCTATTCGCTCCAGGCGAATAGCCAACCGAAGGTCAGTGTTTCATGGAAACGGCCGCCGCGGCCCGTACTCGTCAGTCACGTAATCTTGCGCGAGGCAATCTCTCGCAAGCCGTGCCGGCCCCTCACCCTGTCTCACAGGAGGCGCCCGATGATCGGGCCTTGCTCCTGGCACGGTACGGCGAGGTTCGGCGCATGACGGAGGTCTTGGCCGCTCATCTCTCGGCTGAAGATCAGACTGTACAATCCATGCCGGATGCCAGCCCGACGAAGTGGCACCGGGCGCATACGACCTGGTTTTTTGAGACCGTTATTTTGGCCGCGCTCGACGGCGCCTATACGCCGCATGATTCGCGTTACGCCTACCTGTTCAATTCATATTACGACTCTCTCGGCACACGGCATCCACGGGCGCAGCGCGGCGTCCTCACCAGACCGACCTGCGCCGAAGTTGCCGACTACAGGGCGGCCATAGACGAGCGGATCATCGCCTTCATCAACGGCGCGAGCGCTGCGACCTGGCAGAAAGCGCGGCCTCTGATAATGCTCGGCCTGCATCATGAACAGCAGCATCAGGAGCTTTTGCTGACGGACATCCTGCACGCCTTCTCCTGCAACCCGCTCCTGCCGACGTATCGCCCGGCCGCAGCCGCGCCTTCAGCTGGCTCCAGTCCCATTCGCTGGATTCCTTTCGGCGAGGGCATTTATGACATTGGCCATGCGGACGACGGCTTTGCCTTTGACAACGAAGGACCGCGCCATCCTGTAGCGCTTCGTCCCTACGTCCTCGCGTCTCGCCCCGTCACGAATGGCGAGTGGCTCGCCTTTATGGAAGATGGCGGCTACGGCGATCCGCACCATTGGCTGTCCGATGGCTGGGCCACGGCGCAAGAGCAACAGTGGAGCGCGCCGTTACATTGGCGCGCGGAAGGCAGCGCGTGGAAACGTTATTCATTTGGCGGGTTAAGCCCGATTGATTCTCACGCCCCGGTCACCAACGTCAGCTTCTACGAAGCTGATGCCTACGCGCGTTGGGCCGGCAAGCGCCTGCCAACTGAAGCCGAATGGGAAGTCGCCGCGCGCACAGTGCCGATCGAAGGAAATTTTCTGGAAGCGGGCGTCCTGGAGCCGCGAGGCGCGACCGGCGACGGACTGACGCAAATGTTTGGCGACGTGTGGGAGTGGACCCAGAGCGCGTATGCGCCGTACCCCGGCTTCCGCCCGTACGAGGGCGCTGTGTCTGAATACAACGGAAAATTCATGGTCAATCAGCTGGTGTTGCGCGGCGGTAGTTGCCTCACACCAGCGTCCCATATGCGCGCGACATACAGAAATTTCTTTCACCCACAGACCCGGTGGCAGATAGCCGGGTTGAGATTGGCGGATGACGTATGAGTTTCAAATTGCATACCCCGGCGGTTTCCGCCGTCGTCAGCGACCACTTGTCCAACAGCGCATTCTACGCCGATGTGATCAGCGGCCTTTCCGTGCGCGAGAAGAAGTTGCCTGCGAAATATTTCTATGACGAGCGCGGCTCTAAGCTGTTTGAGCAGATTTGCGAGACGCCGGAATATTATCCAACGCGGACCGAGGTTCATATCCTGCGGGGACGGGCGCGTCAGATCGCCGCCCTGATCGGCCCGCAGGCCCACCTTGTGGAACTCGGCAGTGGCCCGAGTACGAAGGTGCGAATCCTTCTCGACGCCGCGCCGCAGCTTGCGTCCTACGTCCCCGTCGACATCTCGAGCGCCTATCTCGTACGCACGGCCCATGCGGTGGCGCGCGATTATCCAGACCTGCACGTCGCGCCTGTGAGCGCGGACTTCACC
>CANJEU010000368.1 GCA_947473445.1 Fidelibacterota bacterium
AATACGATATCCGCGGCATCGTCGGCGAAACCCTCGCCACGGCCGATGCCACAGCGGTTGGTAAGATTTTCGGAACCCTCGTAAAGCGTTCCGGCGGGAAGCGTGTGTGCGTTGGCTACGACGGGCGCGTTTCTTCTCCCAGTATGGAAGCCGCGCTCGTTGCAGGCCTCACGTCCGTCGGCATTGCGGTGGATCGTGTCGGCCGCGGCCCCACGCCCATGCTCTACTTCGCGACCATGGACAGCGGCGCCGACGGCGGCATCATGGTGACGGGCTCGCACAATCCGCCGACCCACAACGGCTTTAAGATGATGCTCAATAAAAAGCCGTTCTTCGGGGCGGACATCAAGAAGCTCGGCGAAATGGCCGGCAAGGGCGATCTCGATCTGGGCGAGGGCAGCGTCAAGGACACACCCGTGTTCGACGCTTATATCGCCCGCATGCTGAAAGACTATAGCGGCGCGCGACCCATCACCGCCGTGTGGGATCCGGGCAATGGCGCGGGCGGCGAAATCGTCACCGCGCTCGTGAAAAAACTCCCCGGCCGTCACATCGTCATCAACGGCGAAATCGACGGCACCTTCCCCGCGCACCATCCCGATCCCACGGTGCCGAAAAATCTCGAACAGCTCATCGCAGCCGTCGCCAAGGAAAAAGCCGACGTCGGTTTTGCCTTCGACGGCGACGCCGATCGTATCGGTGTCGTCGACGGCAAGGGCCGCATCCTTTGGGGCGATCAGATCCTCCAGGTGCTGGCCGAGGATGTCCTGCGCGAGCATAAAGGCGGCACCATCATCGCCGATGTGAAAGCCAGCCAGGCCCTGTTCGACGAAGTCGCCCGCATGGGCGGCAAGCCGCTGATGTGGAAAACCGGTCACTCGCTCATCAAGAATAAGATGGCCGAAACCAAATCCCCGCTCGCCGGCGAGATGAGCGGCCACATCTTCTTCGCCGACAAATACTACGGCTTCGACGACGCGGTGTACGCCGCTGTGCGCTTCCTCTCCATCATGGCGCGCGACGAGGCGTTCGACCTCGCGCGCCGCTACGACGCCATGCCCGTCATGGTCAACACCCCGGAACTGCGCTTCCCGTGCGACGACACCCGCAAGTTCGCCGTCATCGATGAAGTGAAAGCGCGCCTGCAAAAATCCGGCGCGAACGTCTCGGACATCGACGGCGTACGCGTGAATTCCAATGGCGGCTGGTGGCTCCTGCGCGCGTCAAACACGCAGGCCGTGCTCGTCGCCCGCGCCGAAGCCGCCAACGAAAAAGCCCTCGACGCCCTCAAGGGGGAACTCGCGGCGCAGCTTAAAGCCAGCGGCCTGGACCTCCCCACGGAGTCAGTGGGTCACTAAGACCTCGGGCGCGGGTCTCGCGCGTAGAAGAAAAGGGGTCAGATACCCATTCGCCTGCACTGCTTTCGCGATGAAGTGTGCTGGTGCGCGAATTGGTGTCTGACCCCTTTTCTTCGGAGCCTGGTATAATTGCGGGGACACTAAACTTAATTCCCTAAGGCTGCGGCGGACAGGCTAGGCGCGGCTCCAGCACCATCTGCTCGGGCTTGAGCTCTTCCTCGCGAATCTGGACGATGCCCTTATCGTCGCGCCGCCAGTACTGCACGCGCCCCGTCAGCCGCAGCGGAAACGGTTCGTCCTCGAAGCGCATCAGGAACAAAAGATTGTTCAGCCGGCCCACCTGGCTCGCGTTGATGCGCGCCGCGGCGCTGTCGGTCCAGCCCTCCAGAATCACCTTGTGACCCTCAAGTTCGATCTGCGCGGTGTTGATGGTCCAGAACGGAATATTCTGGCAGCGGTAGGTGATCGCGGCGGGCTCATCCATCTCAATCTGGAACCAGGCGATGCCTTCGCCAGGGCGCGGCGTCAAACCGCGCAGCGACAGCAGCATCGCTTCATGGGCAAAGGCGGGCAGGGCGCCCACCACAACAGTCGCCATCACCAGGGCCACTGCTAAAAGCGCTTTCACTTTTTGCCCGCTTTTCATTTTTTACAGGAATATTTCTGGCACAGCGCCGGCTTAGCCGAACCACTCGGGTTCACCACCAGCGCTTCAAACGTCTCGATGCAGAAAATATGCCGGTGCCCCAGCTGATTGGTATCGTGTCGCATCGGGCAGACATTATAGACTCCCGCGATGGTGGCGCTCAGGTCCAGCCCGATGATCTCGCTGATGGCCTGCGGCGGCGGATGCCGGCTCATCACCAGCGACCGCGACCCCTCGATGTCCAGCACAAAGCCCACATTGGTCTGCAGGCCCAGCACACCGGGGACCTTGAAACACGAGCTGATGGCCCCCGTGCAGCGCAGCGGCGGGGCTTCACCCGCTAAGGCTGCGCTGGCGAAAACGGCCAGCAGCGTCGTTACAGAGGCGAATGTCTTCATCATCTTTTCCCTGAACAAGTGTCTCACTAACCCCTTGGAAAAGTAAAGCGAAGGGGATGGACGCGACGCCCCGAGGTCACCACAATTCCCCCATACCCAACGGTCATCCCGGCAAAAGCCGGGATCTCCATCCCTCAGCGAGCGCGAACCACGACGCATGGATCCCTTCACCACCACCAGCCACTCCTCCGCACCCTCGCAGACCCTCAGCGAAATCGTCATCGCCGGCGCGCCCTGGCTGCAAACCGCGCGCCTTGCGCTCCATCCCGGTCTCATCACCATCATCGGCGCGCGGGGCTCGGGCAAAACCGCGCTCGCCGAAATGATCGCGGCGGGCTGCGACGCCATTCCGCCGGGCGTCAACACCCGTTCCTTCCTCCACCGCGCCCGCGCGTTCCTCGGCGAAACCGAAGTTACCTTGAAATGGGCCGGCCCCGTGGAAGGCGGCGCGTCCCACACGCGTCCTGTGGTCGCAAAGGACGCGCAAGACGGCGACGGCGCCCCGCGCGGTCCGCGCGCGCGCTATCTCTCTCAACAATTTGTCGAGGAACTCTGCGCCTCCGACGGCGCCACCAGCGGTCTCCTGCGCGAGATCGAGCGCACCGTCTTTGAATCCCACGACGTCTCCGACCGCGACGGCGCGCTCGACTTTGAAGAGCTTCTGACGCTGCGGGCGCAGCGCCACCGCGACACCCGCGCGCGCGAGGAAAAAGCCCTCGCCGAAGTGTCCGACCGCATCGCCGCCGAAACGCAAAGGGCCAATCAGCTCTCCGCCCTCCGCGCGCAACTCTCCGACAAAAGTTTCCT
>CANJEU010000369.1 GCA_947473445.1 Fidelibacterota bacterium
CCCCAGGTGAATCCGCCGCCCATGGCCTCGAGAAGCACAAGATCGCCCTTCTTGATTCGTCCGTCGGCAATCCCGGCATGGAGCGCCAGGGGAATCGACGCCGCGGAGGTATTGGCATGCTCATGTACGGTCACGATGACCTTGCTGGGGTCCATGCCAAGTTTATGGGCCGTGCTGTCGAGGATTCGTTTATTCGCCTGGTGGGGCACAAGCCAGTCGATCTGCTCGATGTTGAGTTGGTTGGCTGCAAGCGCTTCGCGCACGGCGTCGGCAAGATTGACGACCGCGTGTTTGAAGACTTCTTTGCCCTTCATCACCACATGACCGGTCGTCTGCGTTGATGATGGGCCGCCGTCGACATAGAGCATATCGTGATGGCGGCCATCGGAGTGTAGGTGGGTTGAAAGCACGCCGCGATCGGCCGTGACGCCCTCCCCCTCTTCCGCCGTCAGCACCACGGCCCCGGCGCCGTCGCCGAAGAGCACGCAGGTGGTGCGGTCGGTCCAGTCGAGGATACGCGAAAACGTTTCCGCGCCGACGATGACCGCGCACTTGGCTTGGCCCGCCTTGATGAAATTATCAACGACCGCGAGCCCATAGATAAAGCCCGAGCATACGGCCTGCACATCGAATGCCGGGACACCGGGACGGCCGAGCGCGGCCTGAAGGCGCGATGCGGTTGCTGGAAACGTTTGGTCCGGCGTTGCCGTGGCGACGACGAACAGGTCAACCTCGTGGCCTTCACGACCCGCGGCGGCAAGCGCCTGACGAGTCGCCGCGATCGCGAGGTCGGAAGTCTTTTGACCATCGGCGGCGATGTGCCGTTTGCGAATGCCCGAGCGCTCGACAATCCATTCATCCGTCGTATCGACGGTTTGGGCGAGCTCGGTATTGGTCAGGATTTTTTCCGGGAGATAGGCGCCGACACCCGCGATCACCGAACGGATGGTCATTCGGTCGCCGCCTCGGCCGTGACGGCTTCCTGTGCCGCAATATGCGCGAGCTGCTCGGCAATTTTGGTATTGAGGTCGCGCGCAATCATATCGACCGCAACACCGATGGCGTTTGCAAATCCAACAGAATCAGTCCCGCCATGACTTTTCACGACCACGCCGTTCAATCCCACGAAGAGAGCACCGTTATAGCGGCGGGGATCGGTACGCGCCATCACTTGCGCGATGACGGGCTTGGCCAGAAGCATGCCAAGCTGCGCCAACATTGAGCTTTTGATCGCATTCTTGAGGAAACCGGAGAACATCTTGGCCGTGCCTTCGGCGGTCTTGAGGGCAACGTTGCCGGTGAATCCGTCTGTCACCACAACGTCAACGGTACCTTTGGCGATGTCATCGCCCTCGATGAAGCCTTTGAACTCGATGTCGAGATGCGAACTGCGAAGTATCTGACTCGCCTGGCGCAGGACGTCGGTGCCTTTCGCGTCTTCGGTGCCGATGTTAAGCAGGCCGACGCTCGGGCGTTCCATGCCAAGAATCGCACGGGCGAAACATTCGCCCATCACCGCGAACTCGGCGAGGTTGCGTGCATCACATTGTGCGTTGGCGCCCAGATCGAGCATCACCGTCTCACCCAACTTCGTGGGGAACAGCCCGCAGATCGCCGGGCGGTCGATGCCTTCGAGCGGACGCATGATCAGTTTTGCCATGGCCATGAGCGCGCCGGTATTGCCGGCCGAGACGACGCCTGCGGCATCGCCATTCTTCACCGCCTCGATCGCCTTCCACATGCTGGTCTGGCGGCCCGACCGAATAACTTGGCTGGGCTTTGCGTCGGCGGTGACCGCTTGGTCTGTGTGACGAATGGTCGAACAGGCCGCGAGGGCACTGTCAGCCGTCAGGAACGGCGCGATCTTGGCTTCATCACCGAAGAACAAAAATCGCGCGTCAGGGTAACGCACGCGAGCAAGGCGTGCGCCCTTTACGACGATCTCGGGCGCGTAGTCGCCGCCCATTGCGTCCAACGAGATTACGAGTGGTGCGCTCACTTAGCCCCCCGAGAGAGTCGCATCACGATGTCGGGTCCTCCCCCGTTCGCTTTATCAGGCACTGTCAAGGCGCCCCGCGGATGGGAGAGATTATATGACGCCGATTAGGCGACAGTCTCGGACTGTGAAGCAACTTCCCGTCCGTCATAATGACCGCAGGAAACGCACAGGTGATGCGGACGCTTCAGTTCGCCGCAGTTCGAGCACTCCTGGCGGGAGGACGACTTCAGCGCATGATGCGAACGGCGCATGTCGCGACGTGATTTGGAGACTTTTTTCTTGGGGACCGCCATGGCCGTATCTTTCGTGATGTGAATGCATCGGGCTCTGCCAATCCACCGTGGGGCAGCCCGAAAGCGCGCCTAAATAGCTAAAAAGCCTCGACGGCGCAAGCAGGTAAAGCCCATTAGGGGCCCTCCGGAGGGCTTTTCTTTTTTAGCTTCGCCAGAGCCGCAAATGGCCCCAGCACTTCGCTTTTTTCCTCGTCGGTCTGCCAGGACCCGGCTTTAAAGGCCGCTCCGGGTGCCCGGGGATAGGGATCAAGGCCAAGGGCTAGGTGGACCACCGCCAGTTCTCCCAGGTCCACAACCCCATTTACGGCCTCCTCAGGCGGCTCATCGTCGCCGAGGTAGACCAGTTCTTCGGTATTATCGGCCTCTTTTCCCCCAGACTTAGACGGCTTGGGCGGCACCTTAGGGGGCACAAAGGTAGTAAACCGGGCTTCGACCGGCTCCCGCAGCGAAGCCGGAACAGGCCCCAGCGTCACGACGCAGGTTTGGGTCAGTTCCGCCTCCACGACGCCGGCCACATTGACGATGTCGCCAGCGCCGGGGGTAAGGTCAAATGTGGCCTTCAAGGATGAAATTTCGGGCAATTCGAGCCGGGTCGCCACGCGCGCCCGCGCGGCCGCGTCGGCTTCGATCGCGTAATGCCGGCCCACGTCAGGAAGCGAATGCACGTCAACGCGAAATGAAAATTCGTATTCCGGATTCGCCGTCATGGATTACGCCGGAACTGAGAAGTCGATTTTACCAGCCGTGATCGCCGCGACTGGCTGGTGACCGAGGTGCTCGCTGGCCCGCATCAGGTAGGAGGCGATGCCCTCGATTGCCCCGGCGGGGGGCTGCCCGTGGCGATAGAGGTTCTCGCTAATCGCCAGAACAAGATCTTCGGGCTTTCCATCCATACCGATTTC
>CANJEU010000370.1 GCA_947473445.1 Fidelibacterota bacterium
AATGCCAAGGCCGTCGATCTTTGGCCCTTCTTCAGTTCTTTTAGATTGATGCCGATCCTGGCCATCCGCGGGGCGCTGTCCGATCTCCTGTCGCCGGCGATTTTCGACCGGATGCAGGCCGAAATCCCGCACCTCGTACGCATCACGGTGCCAAACCGCGGTCATGCGCCGTATTTGGACGAGCCCGAAGCGCGCGCAGCAATCGACCGGTTCCTGGACGCGCTCCCGGCGACCATCGGCCCGGTGATGGCGCTTAAGCGGCGCCTGGCCGGCCTCTCCCTACTCGTTCGTCTCAAGTTGAAAGGCGCGATTTGATGCGTAATGAAACCCTAGACCTGCCGCGCCGGATGCTCATGGGGCCAGGTCCTTCCGAGGTTCATCCCCGGGTGCTCGCGGCCCTCTCACGTCCCACGCTCGGCCACCTCGATCCGGCGTTTGTGCGGCTGATGGATGATATCGTCCATAGGCTCCGTACCACCTTTCAGACCAACAACCAGCTGACGTTCCCCGTCTCCGCCCCGGGCTCGGCCGGGATGGAATGCTGTTTCGTAAACCTGCTTGAGCCGGGCGATAGCGTCATCGTCTGTATCAACGGCGTCTTCGGCATGCGTATGAAGGAGAACGTTGAGCGGTGCGGGGCGACCCCGATCGTTGTCGAGGATGCCTGGGGCACCGCCGTCGATCCGGCCAAGCTGCGTGCGGCGCTCAAAGCCAATCCCGCCGTCAAAACCGTCGCTTTCGTGCACGCCGAAACCTCTACCGGGGTCCAATCGGACGCGGCTGCGCTCTGTGCCGTGGCCCGCGAGTTCGGGGCCCTGACCATCGTCGATACCGTCACAAGCCTCGGTGGAATCGACGTCAATGTGGGGGCCTGGGAAGCGGATGCGGTCTATTCCGGATCACAGAAGTGCTTGTCCTGCCCGCCCGGCTTATCCCCTGTCACCTTCAGTGAGCGGGCGGCGGCGCGCGTAAAAGAGCGGCGCACGAAGGTGCAAAGCTGGTTTCTAGATCTGTCGCTGGTCATGGGCTACTGGGGCGACGGCAAGGGGGGAGGGCGGACGTATCACCACACAGCGCCCGTGAATGCGCTGTACGGATTGCACGAGGCCCTCCTCATGCTGCACGAAGAGGGACTGGAGCAGGCGTGGCGCCGGCACAGTCTCACGCACCGCGCGCTCGTCGCGGGCGTCGAGGCGATGGGACTGAAGATGAAGGTCGATGCTGCGGTGCGTCTGCCGCAGCTCAACCTCGTTGAAATCCCCGAAGGCGCCGACGACGCGACGATCCGCCGCCGGCTTCTTAATGAATTCAACCTCGAGATTGGTTCGGGCCTCGGGATCTGGGCAGGAAAGGTGTGGCGCATCGGCCTGCTGGGTCAAAGCGCGACACCGGCCTATGTTCTCGCGTGCCTCACGGCGCTCGAAGCGGTGCTGCACGCGAGCGGCGCGCGCATCACTGCTGGCCGGGCCTACGCAGCCGCCCACGCTGTCCTTAATAGCTAAAAACCTTAATGTTTTAGGGCTTTCCCGATGGGGTGCCTCAGAAATGGTAAAGCCCGCCAAGCAGAGCTCGGCGGGCTTTCCATCACAATCGGATATCGGACCGGTACAAACTGTTCAGGGCGGAGCCCTTAAAGATTTCTCTTCCGTTCGCGCCGACGACGTAACCGTTCTTGTGTGCTGTCCCTTATTATTGAAGCAGGCGTAAATTATTTACGCTTCGCCTTCTTCTTGGCAACTTTCTTCTTCGCGGTCTTCTTCTTCGCAGCTTTCTTCTTAGCAGCCATGATCATATCCCCTATTTGGATAATGTTGATGTCTGGGCAAAACCAAAAACACGAACTCACGTTCGAACAAATTGCCCAAACATTAATTAGATAAACGCAGTTAATTTACTTGCACAAGCGGTTTTCAGAGGGGTCTGAAATTTCTGCTTGATTTATTTTCGAACATTAGTTTGTCCGAGTGCGATCGTCGCCGTGTCGGCGCGCGGCCGCGTCGCCTTCGCCTGCGTTTTATTTCTTTAGGAAGCGCGCATCGTCTCGAAAAAATAAACAGCACGCTTCCGCATCCACGCGGCGATCTCAGCGCATTCAACGGCTTGCGCCAAATCCTGTTTCCTTGGCAACGCGCGTGCAAAAAGGCAGCGCGTGATAGCAGGGCCGATGCATAATATTTTCCAGAATTTACGCGGCTAAGTTATCGATAACGCATTTAATGGATCAATCGGCGCGCACGGTGCAAATATGGGGGCGCGCACACCGGCGCGACACGCAATTATTTATGGTGCGTGATGCCGCTTTGATTCATTTTCGAGCGCGCGCGCGCAAAAATATGACGGCGAAAATGTCCGCCGAAGGGTCGAGTGAATATCATTCCGGCGAGGGGAAGCGGCGCCGCCGACTGCGCGGTCATTTTTGCGTTTCTTGCGCGCAAGGCGTCCGGCACCCCAAACTTTTTTTCGATGAGGCGTCGTCGCCACAGACAAATTTCAGCGAATCGATGGCCGCACATGCGACGATTCGACCCTGTACGAAGTGCCGATGATCCGTCTCAGGCGATCTCGCCGCGCTCGGACATGATGATGGCGATGGGACGTGTCTTGGGGAACTGCGACAGGGTGATCATGATGATCACCATAAGCGGCACAGACAGGATCATCCCCGGAATCCCCCAGATCGCGCCCCAGACCGAGAGGGCGACGATCATCACGATGGGGCTGAGGTTCAGCGTACGCCCCGTGATGCGCGGTTCGATGAAGTTTTCCACAAACGCTTGGATAGCCCAAAGGCTGCCGAGGACGAAGATCGCCATTACGATGGAGCCGAACTGCAGAAGGGCGAGAAGGGTGGGGAACAGCATCGCGATGGGCGAGCCGATGTAGGGAATGTAGTTGAGAACGAAGACCAGCAGCGACCAAAACCCCGCAAAATCCACGCCGAACAACGTCAGAACGATGTAGCTCAGCACCGCGTTCAGAAGGCTGATGCCGGTTTTAATCAACACATAGGTCTCGATTTTGTGGCCGATCGTCGCAAGAGTGCTGCGCACGGCCTGTTCCCTTGCTCGATTGGTGAAGAGCAGGCTTAGTTTTCGGTCGAACATCCGCCGCTCAAGCAGCAGGAACGTGACGTACGCCAGAATCTGGAATGTATTCCCGGCGATGGACTGGAACGCATCGGCAAGACGCTCAA
>CANJEU010000371.1 GCA_947473445.1 Fidelibacterota bacterium
TCTTCCTGTCGATCGGCGGCTATCTGGTGATCAAGGGTGACATCTCGCTTGGCGCCCTGGTGGCGGTGCTGGCGGCTTATAAGGACATGTACGCGCCTTATAAGGACCTGATCGATTATTATCAGAAGGCCGCCGACGCGCGGGTGAAGTACGACCAACTTAAAGAGTTTTTCGAACCCCCCGCGCTGCTCGACCGCGCGATCCTCTTGTCCGAGCCGAACGCCGGCGCAATGACGGGCGGCACCCTGACCATCTCGAACCTCGTGGTGGAATCCGACGACGGCATGCGCCCGCTCGACGGCGCGACTGTAACCCTCAATCTTCCGGCGCACGCCTTGATCGTTGCGGGCGGCGGCAGCGGCGGCGAGGAATTCGGCCAGGCGCTGGCGCGGCGCATCTTCCCCGCTTCGGGCCGCGTATCGGCGGCGGCCATCGATATCGCCGAGCAGCCCGACAGTGTGACGGGGCGCCAGATCGGCTATGTGGGCGCTTACACCCATCTGCCGGGTGGAACCTTGCGCGACGCGCTGGTCTATCCCTTGCTGCACCGTCCGGCAGACGGCGCCTTCGACGAGGCCGAGGTGCGCGAGGCCGCCCGCGCGGGCAATTCCATACATAGTCCCGCGGCCGACTGGATCGACTATGCCAGCGCCGGCTGCGAAGGCCCTGCCGATCTGACCGCGCGCATCATCGACGCCCTAAGGATCGTTGGTCTCGACCAGGAGGTCTATGAGATCGGGCTGCGGCGCCCCGTCGACCTTGCGACGCAAGGCCCGTTTGCGGCGCGGCTGATCGCCGCGCGCGAGATTTTTCACGAGCGCCTGCAAAGCGAAGGGCTCGCGGGCTTCATCGAGTCCTTCGATGCCGACGCTTACCTGCTGAACGCCTCGGTCGCCGAGAACATTCTGTTCGGCACCCCGGTGGGTCCGTACTTCGCCGTGGGCAACCTGGGCCGCAATACGTTTGTGCTGAAGGTGATCGAGGAAGCGGGGCTGACGCGCGAGTTCCTCGAAAAGGGCCGCAGGCTGGCCGCGACCATGATCGACATCTTCCGTGACCTTCCGCCCGGGCACGAGTTCTTCAGCCGCTTCAGCTTCATCAGCGGCGAAGACCTGCCGGCGTTCGAAGCGATTTTACGCCGCGCCGATCAAAACGGCCTTGGGGCGCTCGACCCCGAGGACCGCGCGCAACTCCTCGCGCTGCCTTTCAAGCTGATCGTCAACCAGCATCACGTGGGCCTGATCGACGCCAAGATGCAGGCGCAGATTCTGCAAGCCCGAAAAGTCTTCGCGCGCGCATTGCCGCCTGAGCTACAGGGCGCCGTGCAGATCTTCGACGCGAAGGCCTATAACGCGGCGAGCAGCATCGCCGACAACGTGATCTTCGGAAAGATCGCCACCAACCGCGCCGACAGCGCGCCAATTGTCGGGCGGCTGCTCTCGGATGTTCTGGGTGAGATGGAGTTGCGCGCCGGCGTGATCGAGGCCGGACTTGGGTTCGACATCGGCGCGAACGGCGGGCGGTTGACGGTGCAACAGCGCCAGAAACTGGTGCTGGCCCGCACCCTCTTGAAGCGGCCCGATATCCTGGTGCTGAGCGACGCCCTCGCGGCCTTGGATCCGGCCGAACAGGACGGCGTGCTCGCGCGCATCAGCGGATCGATGGAAGGCCGCAGCCTGTTCCTGATCGAACCAAGCGACAGACGTGCGCCGTATTTCGAGCATGTCCTGCGCATGGACCGCGGCCGCATCACGCAAGCCGAGGGCACGCGCGCCGCCGCGGCAGACGTAGACGCCGAAACCGTCGCCGAGCCGGGGGCTGATGTGGGCCTCAACGAAATCGTAGGGATCCTGCAGCGCATTCCGCTGTTCGCGGGTATCGACCGATCGAAGCTCAAACTGCTGGCCTTCACCAGCGACCACGCCGCGTTCGACAAAGGCCAGTTTGTCTTCAAGCAGGGCGACCGGGGCGACAACGCCTACGTCATCATCGAAGGCGAAGTCGACGTGGTGCTCGAGTCCATCGGCGGGCCGCGCATCGTCGCCGTACTGGGCCGCGATCAGGTGTTCGGCGAAATGGCGTTGCTGTCGAAGGCGCCGCGCACCGCCAGCATCCGCGCGCGCGGTCCGATGAAGGCCGTGGTGATCACGTCGGACGTCTTCGTGCGCCTGATCGAAGAGAACAGCGCCATTGCGGCCAATATGATGCGCACGCTGGCTGAACGCCTCGCCACCACCTTGCAGAACTACGGCAAGGTGAGCGCCACCCACGATCTGATGACCGACCTGCCGAGCCAACGCGTATTCCTTGAAACCGCAAGGCTTGAACAAGCACGGCGTAAGCGCACAGGCAAGGACACCGCGATCATGGTGTTCGATCTCGGCGCGCTTTCGGCGGCCATTAAGAATATCGCGCGTGATGAAATTCCCGCGGCGTTTAAGCAGGCTGCGCAACGCATGCGCGCGTGCCTGCGGGGCGGCGACATCCTCGCGCACTTACGCGACACGCAATATGGCGTGATCCTGACCGAATTCGCCGGCGAAGGAGATGCCCGCGCCGCAGCGCAGCGGATCGCTGAAGCGCTGCGCGCCCCGTTCAAGGTCGCGGGACAGACGGTCGATCTTAAAGTCGCGATCGAGTTCCGCGTCATGCCGCTCGACGAAGGCGAGGTGACGCAGACCCTTGAGCGCTGCCGGAGCGAGGACGCGACGACCTTCGTGCTCGCCTCTTAAATCGGATAGGCGAGCCTGACCGGTTCGGGATCCACCTCGATGCGCGCTGGAAGCGCCGCGACGAGATCGCCGTCCGCCTGGACCGCCTGTCCCGCGGCGCCCTCGATGGTGACGTAACGGCCGGTGATGACTTCAACATCGGGCCAAATGGCAATTTTACCGAGCATGAGCGCTGCGCCGTAACGGGCAACGCTGAACCAGCCGCGCCCTTTCATCAGAATGACCTGGAAGCTGTCGTCGGCAAGATTGGCCATGGGCGCGGCGAGGAACGGGCCGCCGTAGCGCCGACCGTTACAGGCCACGACCGAGACACTCTTGTAAGGGATGCCGTCGATCGTGACGTCGCACCTGGCAAACGGATCGCGGAAGCCCTGCACACCGGCGATCCACACATAGGCGAGCGGGCCCAGCAGCTTCTTGAGGCGCGTGGAAACACGGGCGACGACGTTGGCGTCAA
>CANJEU010000372.1 GCA_947473445.1 Fidelibacterota bacterium
AAGCCCCTTGCAGCGCGATTTCGACGGCCGCATCAAGGTCCGCATCATCGAGCACCACGAGCGGATTTTTTCCGCCCATCTCCAACTGGAAGGGACGGAACCGCGCAACACAAGCGCTGGCGACACGGGCGCCGATGTTCTGCGATCCGGTAAATGAGATGCCGTCGATACCGTCACTGTTCAGCATCGCCTCGCCGACCACGGAGCCCCTGCCCATGACAAGATTGAAGACGCCGGCCGGGCAGCCGGCCTCGTGGATAATTTCGGCCAACGCCCAGGCGCTGGCGGGCACATTATCCGCCGGCTTCATAACAACCGTATTGCCGTACGCAAGGGCCGGCGCTGCCTTCCATGCCGGGATCGCGATTGGAAAATTCCAAGGCGTAATGAGTCCGACGACACCCAGCGGTTCGCGGCGCGTGTCTACCGTTACGTTTGGGCGCACCGAGGGGATGACTTCACCGCACGCACGCAGAGCCTCGGCGGCGAAGTACTTGAAAATCCGGCCGGCGCGCTGCACCTCGCCCTTGGCTTCCACGAGGGTTTTACCCTCTTCGCGCGCGAGCAGCGTTCCGAGCTCGGCTTCACGGGCAATGATGCGTTCGCCCACCTTGTCGAGAAGGTCGCCCCGGGTCTGCGCCGTGGCGCGGCGCCACCCCGGCTGGGCGTTCTGCGCCGCGGCGATGGCGCGCGCCGTGTCGTCGGCGGATCCATGCGCATAATCGCCAACGATCTCATCCAGGTTGGACGGATTGATATTTGCTGCGTCGCGGTCGGCCTTGGACCACGCGCCACCAATAAGATTCGGATACTGCTTTCCCATATGCTCCCGTTTCCCTCGGTCCCGGCCGGCGTTCTGTAACGACGATGCCGCAAACGGTCATCCTCAGGTAGCAAAAGATTCCAATCGGGTCATGAGAATCATGAACGTTTGACAAGCCCCTTGCCGCGGAGGAAGGTTCGCGCGGATCAGTAAATTTCATGGGTCCATCAGTTTATATCGCTTTGGGTGGGGTTTGCGGCCCCTCCATTATCCGGAGCGCGTGAGACGTTTGGGGGAGGATTTAGAACCATGAGCACTGTGGATGACACCGCGCCTACGGGCGTGATCAAATCGGCCGAAGGCGTCAAAGGCGGACGCCTCAAAGCAGTCATCGGCGGCTCTATTGGTAATCTGATCGAGTGGTACGACTGGTACGTTTACTCGGCCTTCTCGCTATACTTCGCTGCCGTATTTTTCCCCGCAGGCGACCAAACAGCCCAGCTTCTTAATGCCGCGGCGATTTTCTCCGTCGGCTTCATCGTCCGCCCCGTCGGCAGCTGGCTGATGGGCGTTTACGCCGACCGTCACGGCCGCCGCAATGCCCTAGTGGTGGCCATGGCGATGATGGGCGGCTCTTCCCTCATGATCGCCTTGATCCCGAGCTATGAGACCATCGGCCTCGCAGCGCCGATTCTGCTTGTTGTGGCGCGCATTGCCCAAGGCCTCAGCGTCGGAGGTGAGTATGCGGCCGTCGCCACATACTTGAGCGAAATCGCCGGCCAGAAGCGCCGCGGCTTTTATGGAAGTTTCCAATATGTGACGCTGATTGCCGGCCAGTTGACGGCCCTTCTCGTCCTCGTTGTCCTGCAGTTCACGTTGAGCCCGGAAGAACTTGCTACGTGGGGCTGGCGTATTCCCTTCGTGATCGGGGCGCTCGGCGCGCTCGCGGCGTTCTGGATTCAAAGCTCGCTGGAGGAAACTGATTCATTCAAGAACATGAAGAAGCGTGAATCGGCGGCCGACACCTGGGCCCTTATGCGCAAACACCCTAAGGAGCTCCTGTTCGTGCTGGGCATGACCATGGGCGGCGCGCTGGGCTTTTATGTCTTCAGCAACTACATGCAAAAGTTCCTGGTCAATACGTCGGGTTTCACGCGCGATGAGTCCTCGCTGATTATGGCCTTGGCGATGATCGTGTTCATGATCATGCAGCCGATCATGGGCTGGATCTCCGATCAAATCGGGCGCAAACCCATGTTCGTGTTCTACGGGATCGGCGCCGTCCTCATGACCTTCCCGGTCATGAACTACCTGCAGACGGCCACCAGCGCGACCATGGCGTTCCTGGTGATCTCGGGCGCTCTTGTCGTGCAAAGCACGTACACCTCGATCAGCGGCCAATATAAAGCCGAGTTGTTCCCGACCGCCATCCGCGCCCTCGGCGTCGGCCTGCCCTATGCGCTGGGCGTCGCATTCGTCGGTGGGACGGCGGAAGTGGTCGCCCTCAAGTTGAAGCAACTGGGCAATGAACAATTGTTCTATTGGTACGTGACGTTCTTCATGGTGATCGTGCTGATCACGGCGATCTTCATGCCGGACACGCGCAAGAACAGTAAGATCGTTGAAGATCACGAAGAAGGTAAGCGCGGCGCTTAGCAGCCCCGTTTAATCGCCCGACGGAATCGCGCACGGCCGCCCCTGCGGGACCGTCGCCGTGCGTCTCAGCTCTGGACAGCGCTCAATCGTACTTCTCGCGTCTGCCACAATAAATCAGCCGAACACAAACAGACAAAAAACAAAAACCCTCCCGGCATCGGCCGGGAGGGTCCAAGCGTTGACGTTGCTTCTTAGGCTACATCTTGAAGCGGATACCGGCCGTGAAGAAGCGACCGATCGTGTCGTAGTCACGCACGTTCTGTCCTGAGTAGTACGATCCCCCGTTACCGCCGGCAATGAACGGCGGCGGGCTGTTGAGAATGTTCGACACGCTCAGGAACACTTCGGTGTCCGCCGAATCCTGGATCGGACGATAGGTCAGGCCCAAATCAACAACTGTGTCAGACGCGATATAGTTATTGTCGATAGTGCGCGTATCATTAGCTGGGCAGGTCGTCGTGCACTCTGTGAAGGCGTTGTTGTAAACGCCAGACGCTGTGTAGCGAACGCCGAGATTGACCGACAACTGCTCGGTCGAGTAGCGGATCGAGCCGTTGAGTTTGTGGTTCGGGTTTGTGCGGCCCGAATAACCTGCGATCGCGAAGCCACCAAGAACTCCTTTACCGTCGACGAATTGATTTGCCGTGAGCGACGGGTTGAAGGACTCGGTCTTCAAGACGAAGTTGGCCAAGAAACGGAAGGAGAGGTCGCCGTTCCAGTCGTCAACAACGTCGGCAAGCGACATGCGATAGCTGGATTCGAGATCG
>CANJEU010000373.1 GCA_947473445.1 Fidelibacterota bacterium
ACATCAGCATCGCCTCGCTGCCCGGCATGTTCGAGCGCACGTTCAGCATGTTCGCCTTCACCAAGGCTTATGCGATGGATGGCTGGCGTATTGGTTATGTCGCCTGCCACGAACGTTTCGTTCCGGCGATCCTGAAGATCACCGCCAACGACGTCTCGCATGTGAATACCTTCATCCAGGACGGCGCGCGCGCGGCGCTTAAGGGGCCGCAGGACATGATCGCCGAGATGGTTTTAAGCGATAAACGGAACCGCGATCTGGTGGTCTCGCGCATGAATCAGATGTCGGGCGTGACGTGCGAAACGCCGCAAGGCTCGATCTATGCGTTCCCAAATGTCTCATCCACCGGGAAAACCTGCCAACAGGTCGCCGATGAAATTCTCGATCAATGCCAAGTCGTGACGGAAGCCGGTACGTTCTACGGCGCGGGCGGAGAAGGACATTTGCGCGTATGCTTCGGAGCCGAACCTTATGAACGGATCGAGGAAGCGATGAACCGCATGGCGAAATATTTCGCGGGCGCGGCCTAACGATGGCACTTGCAAGCGATAATCTCGACGGGTGGATTCGCTCCTCTTTCCGGGCGATGAACACCGAACTGGAAGAGCTTTACTTCGCGCAGGAAGATCGCGCCAATGTCGACGGCGTAGGTGAGGGAATCAAGAAAACCTTGGCCGACGAGGGCCTTGCCCTGGTGCGTCCGCTGGTCGCTGAGGGCAATACCAACGAGGGTTTCGAACGGACGTTCGCAACGCTCGGCAATCTGGGCCTTTTGTTCGCCGCGCTTCGCCGCCACGAACTCACAAATCCCGCCCGCGAGCAGAAGTCACCGTTCGATGACGCCTCGGCGCTTGGCATGCATATCGCCGCCTCGCTCGGCGTCGTGCCGCGCTTCGCCAACGTTCACCTTAATCATCATAACCGCGCGGTTGACGGTGCCCCGAAGAGCTTTACCACGCTGATCGATGAGAAGATCTTCAACGACTACAACACGTTCTCGATCCTTTGTTATCAGCGTGCCGGGGATGCGCTGGCGCGGATTCCCGCGCTTGGCATTTCCAACCCCGCGGCGACGTTGCTGCTGAACGACGCGCGGGCCGCACTCGATGACGTCTTCAAATATAACGAAATCCTGTTCAATAAGCTCAATCCGGACCGGTTCTTCTACAGCGTGCGGCCGTACTTCAAGCCTTACCGGGTGGGCCGCCAGGAATACCGCGGCGCGAACGCGGGCGACTTCTCGGCCATCAACGAAATCGATCTGTTGCTGGGCGTCTGCCGCGGCAACGATCCCTATTACGCGCAGCTGCTCGTCGATAAAATGCTCTATATGACGCCGGAAGATCAGGCGTGTCTGCGCATGGCGCTGACGTATAAGCCCCTGCTTGATGAGTTCGTCGAGGCCATCGACCGTTCCGCCAAAAGCGAATGGTTCAAGGTCAACGCCGCCCTGTTCCTCGACGTGTGCGCCGCGCACGGGCGGGCTGCCGCGCAGCACCACGATAAGCTCGTCGATACCTTCATCGTCAAAAAGACCCACGAACTCGAACAGCGCCATATGGCGCAGATCACAGCCAGCGGTCCGCCGCTGCATGTGCTTATCAAGGCGCTGGAAAAGCTGCGCGATCTGCGCGGTGCGCGTCCCAGTGACGAGTTCGAAACAGCCGCCGGCAAGATCGATGCCGTGCGCCGCGCGTTGGGCGCATAAAGGTTACGATTTCGGGTGGGTCATCCCGGGATGATGAAAGTAGCTTTTATAGTATCGCGCCAGATATTCCGGCGTTGAGAACAGCACGTTCACAAAACACGGAATGACGATGCCGGTGCCCGGCGGGATCAGCCGGGGCAACGATCCGTCGTAGTAGAGCACAAAGGTCGAGTAGCCGCGCGATTCCATAAACCCGCGCAACTCCTGGGGCGATGCGCCCATCTTCTCCAGACCAAACGGATGATACTCGGTGACCACGAAGGGCACTTTGCGGTCCTCTAGTAGCTGTTTGCAGCCGGCCAGCACTTTCAGCTCAGCGCCTTCGGTATCTATCTTGATGAATTTCGGCGTCGGAAGGGAAAGCCGTGCGATCTCGGCGTCAATGGTCGTGGCCTCAAGCGTCTGCATCTGCCGACTTGCGGCGCTTTTTTCATTGCCTTCAAAAGTCGCCGGGTCCCACATGGCATTGCCGCCGGTATCGTCGGCATTGAGGTAGAAGCTGACCGATCCCGCCGCATCGCTTGCCGGCTTGGTGATGAGTTCGACATTGGCAAGGGCGTTCAGCGCGATGTTATTGCGCAATCGCGCCAGATTATTCTCGCCGGGTTCGAAGCTCAGAACCCGCCCGCGCGGCCCCACCAGCATTCCCATCAAGGCCGTAAAGAATCCGGCGTTGGCGCCCACGTCCACCACTACGTCGCCTTCGTCCACCGTGTCGCACATCAGGCGCGCGATATCGGGCTCGTAGTAGGCGCCGCGCTCGAGGAACTTCATGATCCAGGCTTCATTGGCGCGGGCGGGATCGAGATCAATCTTCATACCAAGCGAACGGGCCCGGCTGCGGATTTGAAGGTCGGCGATGGGCATTGTGAACGGTCCTACGGGGTCTTGGCCGGTTCGCGCGTGGTCAACACCAGCGCTGCCGCAAGTAAAAGTGTCGCGGCGAGGCACATAAAGCCTCCGATATAATTGCCGGTGCGCTCCTGAAGCGCGCCGAGCAGTGACGGCCCAATATAGCCGCTGATGTTGCCCACCGAATTGATGACCGCGATCCCGCCGGCCGCCGCCGTGCCCGCAAGCATCGTGGTGGGCAGTGTCCAGAAGATCGGGGCTGCGAGATAAACGCAAATAATGCCGATGTAGATCGCCATGATCCCGGTGAGGGGTGAGGGGAACAGGATGCTCACCGCAAAACCGGCGGCACCCACGAGACAGGGGATAATCACGAACGCGCGGCGCTTGCCGGTGCGGTCTGACCAACGGCCCCACAGCAGCATCGCGCCCGCCGCCAGCAGGTTCGGCAGTGCGGTCAGCCAGCCGACCCCCTGGTTGGAAAGCCCGCTCAATGAGCGGACCATCAGCGGCGTCCAGAAGTTGAGTCCGTAGAGCGCAAGCACGATGCAGAAGTAGACGAAGCTGAGCAGCCAGAGGCGGGGCGTGCGAAGCACCGCGCCGAGACT
>CANJEU010000374.1 GCA_947473445.1 Fidelibacterota bacterium
AGGCGCGATTCGAACATAACGTTGCCTTCGCGCAGAGCGGCATCCCCCACCCCGTTAACCTGATCAAGCACAAAAGCTTTTCACAAGATGCGCTCGCCAAATTGATTGTCGTTGGCGGGGCTGGAACGTTCGACGTCATCTACATCGACGGATCGCACCAGGCGCCTGACGTGTTGACCGACGCGGTGCTCGCCTTCCAGCTTCTGCGTGTCGGCGGCCTGATGATCTTCGATGACTATCTTTGGAGCATGGAAGCGCCCGGTCAGCAGGATCCGCTGAATATGCCCAAGCCCGCCATCGATGCGTTCCTCAACATCTTCCAGCGCAAGATGTTCATCGTGCGCGGCGCGCCGATCTACCAGCTGTTCGCGACCAAGGCTTTCGCTTAACTCTCGGCCGGCGCGACCGCATCGCCATTGAGGCGTGCGCGCAGCATGTCGCGGTCCAGCTCCTTCTCCCAGGACGAAACCACGATCGTCGCAACGCCGTTGCCGATAAAGTTGGTCAGCGCCCTGCACTCGCTCATAAACCGGTCGATGCCCAGGATCAGGGCCATCCCCTCGATGGGGATGGTCGGAACAACCGCGATGGTGGCGGCCAGGGTCACAAAGCCGGAACCCGTTACGCCCGTTGCCCCCTTGGATGTAATCATCGCAACACCCAGCAGCGTCAATTGCTGCGTCAGAGTCAGATCCGTATTCGTTGCCTGGGCCACAAAGAGCGCCGCCATGGTGATGTAAATATTGGTGCCGTCGAGGTTAAACGAATAACCGGCCGGCACGACAAGGCCCACAACCGACTTCGAACAGCCCAGACGCTCAAGCTTATCCATCAGCGACGGCAAGGCGCTTTCCGACGAACTCGTTCCAAGAACGATCAGCAGTTCTTCTTTGATGAAAGCGATGAACTTCAGGATATTGAAGCCGATCGCCCGGGCGATAGCGCCCAACACGAACACCACGAACAGGAACGCGGTCAGGTAGAACGCGGCCATAAGCTTCATGAGCGGAAGCAGGGCGTCGAGGCCGTAGCGTCCGATGGTGAAGGCCATCGCGCCGAACGCGCCGATGGGCGCGACGCGCATGATGTAGCCGAGAATCTTAAATATCACCGTGGAGACGGAATCGATCCCGTCCCGAACTCCCGCGCCGCGTTCGCCCAGCGCCGACAGCGCAAATCCGAACAGGATGGCGAAGAACAGCACCTGCAGGATGTCGCCCTTGGCGAAAGCGTCGACCACGGTGGTGGGAATGATGTTGAGCACGAAGTCCATCACGGACTGGTCTTGAGCGCGCGTGGTGTAACCGGCGATTTCCTTGGTGTTGGCCGTGGAGAGATCGGCTTCAAAACCCGCACCGGGCTTCATGACGTTCGCCACGATCAAACCGATGATCAGGGCGATGGTGGAGACGACCTCGAAATAAAGGATCGCCTTGCCGCCGACGCGGCCGACCTTCTTGGTGTCGCTCATCCCGGAAATGCCCGAGACGACCGTACAGAAAATGACCAGCGGAATGATCATCTTCACCAGCTTGATGAAGCCGTCCCCGAGCGGTCGCATGGCCACCGCCCAGTCGGGACTGGTGACGCCAAGCGCAATCCCCACGGCGATTGCCATGAGGACCTGAACGTAAAGGATACTGTAGAATGGCCGCCGCAATGGAATTCCCCCGAATGCCCCGCGAATTGGTAGCAGGATTCGGGGCGGTCCAGACAAAGATAGTTCAGACCGGATCGCGGCGATGAAACAGACCCCCACCGCTCTTCTTCGCGCCATGTTCGAAACCGCCGTGGGCGCGGCCGCGGCGGGAGCCGCGGTGCCCGCCCACCTGCCCAAACCGCCCAAAGGCCGGACCATCGTCGTCGGCGCCGGCAAGGCCGCCGCGGCCATGGCCGCCAGCGTCGAGGCCCATTGGCGCGGACCGCTCGAGGGCCTGGTCGTCGTTCCTTACGGTCACGGCGCACCCACGTCCCAGATCGAGGTGATCGAGGCCGCCCACCCCGTGCCCGACGCCGCCGGCGCGCAGGCGGCCGAACGTGTTTTCGCCGCTGTCCGGGGGCTGTCGGCGGACGATCTGGTGCTCAGTCTGATGTCGGGCGGGGCGTCGGCGCTGCTCGCGCTTCCCGCGCCGGGTTTGACGCTGGACGATAAGCGCGCGGTCACCCGGGCGCTGCTGCGGTCCGGCGCGGCGATCGCCGAAATGAATTGCGTGCGCAAACACCTGTCGGCGATCAAGGGCGGGCGGCTTGCCGCGGCCTGCGCCCCGGCGCCCGTGGTCACCCTCGTGATCTCCGATGTTCCCGACGATGACCCGGCGACCGTGGGGTCCGGCCCCACCATCGCCGACCCGACCACCTTTGCCGATGCCCGCGGGATTTTGCAGAAATACCAGATCGTTTTGCCGCCGGCCGTCGCGCTTCATATGGCGCGGGCCGAGGACGAAACGCCCAAGCCGGGGGATGGGCGTCTCGGCGCCGCGCGTGCGGTTATTATCTCGGACGCCGGCCGGGCCATCGCGGCCGCAGCCGCCTTCGCGCAGAGCCAGGGCGTTACGCCGGTGGTTCTTGGCACCGATATCGAAGGCGAAGCGCGCGATGTTGCGGCGGCCCAGGCGGTTCAGGTGCTATGGGAGAAACGCGCCCGGCCGTTCGTGCTCATCTCGGGCGGCGAGACCACTGTAACGGTCCGTGGAACCGGACGTGGCGGGCGCAATAGCGAGTATTTGCTCGCCCTCGCGCTTGCGCTGAACGGCGCGGCCGATATCCACGCCATTGCCGCCGACACCGATGGAATAGACGGGGTGGAGACAAATGCCGGTGCGACGATTACGCCCGACACGCTCGCGCGCGCAAAGTCCCTGGGCCTTGATCCTGCTTCCATGCTCGCCAATAACGATGCCTTCGGGTTCTTTTCAGCCTTGGGCGATCTGGTAACCACCGGCCCCACGCGCACAAACGTCAACGACTTCCGCGCGATTCTGGTGACTTAGAGCGTGTTCAAGAAAAGTGGATTCCGGTTTTCCGTTCGAACACGCGACCACCCTAAAAGTCCGCCGCGAGCCGGGCGATGTAACGGCGCGCCGGCGAGGGATTGAACTGGCCGGACGCGCCATTCACGGTCCAAATATAAGCGTTGGTCAGGTTCTGCACGTCAAACCGCG
>CANJEU010000375.1 GCA_947473445.1 Fidelibacterota bacterium
GAGACCGTGACGGTGGCGGCAATATCGGCGCCGTCGACCCCGGCGGCGCGCAACGCGTCCCGGCCCGCGCGGGTCAGTAGCGCGAGCGCGTGTTCCTCATAAAGGCGCGTCCTCTCGGGCCAGCCATGGGGCTCGGCGTACCAGGCCAGCGGAACGCAGGAGTAGCGCGTGCGCACGCCCGCGTTCCCATAGGCGGACGCCATGCGTTCCATCAGCGCGGCATTGTGACCGAAGATCCGCCCAGCCTCGGCCATGGCGTCTTGCTGCGTGAAACAGTACGCGGGGTATGCCGTGGTGACGGCGCCGATAACGATGGGAGCCTGGCCGGCCGGGGCGCGACTGAGAGGCAACGAGGGGCTGGGAGTGATAAGCATAACAGTTCAATGCCCCCCGATTTCTTTGGTTCCCGCCGGTAAGGGGCAGGGAACCATGGAAGCCTCGGGCGGGAGGGTCCCATCGCATGAAAAGGCGCGGTCCTGGAGCACGGGGTGCAAGCGGTTGATGAGGTCCTTGACCAAGCCGGGCGCTGGCGCCGGCGGGCAGAAACTCCACGCAAGGAATGGACCGTCATGCGCGGCGAAGGCGGCGAGCTCCGGGTCACCCGCGAGCTGCGCCACCGCCGCGCCAAGATCGTTTGAGAACCCGGCGCGTAACCACTGGGGCCGCACGCCAAGGTGCCAAAGCAGGTAAAGCCCCGCGCGGCCGGAAAGCGCACGCGCCTCGAAGGAGAGCAGACGAGGGTAATGCCCAGCCGCGGGCTGCCAAACCACCAGGGCATCCATGCTTTGCGGGGCAATCACGGCGCCGGCGATCCGTTTCAAGAAGCCGCGCGCCTTATCATTCATGGCGCCCGCGCCTCTTCACGCGACAGGATGAGGCCGGCGAGGACGGTGTTCACGATCAGGACGAACGCGCCAGCGAATACAACATCGCTGAGAAAATGCGCGCCTTGGATGACGCGTACAAAACCGACGAATAGGCCGCACACCAGTCCGGCGACGATGCCCTGCCGACGCCAGGGCGTGGGCAGAAGAAATCCGTAGGCGCACATCCAGAACGCAATCGCGGCGTGCCCCGAGACGAAGGAACAGTTGTGGGCACACTCCTGCGCGATCCACATCGGCGGCGTGAACGTCGCCTCACCGCCAAAGAAAACGGTATCGTTCGGCCGAGCACGACCCCAATACGACTTGAGAATAGTTTCAACCAGCAGGCCCGGCCCTAGCAGAAGCGTGGTCAAGAGGAAGATCATCTTGCGCGTGGTGATTCCAAGGAACGGCTGGCCGAACATCACCCCAGCGATCCATAGCAGCAAGCAGAAGACGAAGGTTCCGATGATGATCGTCGGCGCCGCTTCGCGCACAAAACCGAGGAAGGCGTCCCGGTCCCAGAAAAAGCCGGTGCCTTGGGTGTAGAACAAGCCGCTGACCGCGAGGTCGAGCCCGGGAACGAACATCAGAAGACAGAGGGCGCCCACGGCCCAGCCCACCGGATGATCGCCAAGAGTGCGCGTGATCACTTCGGCCATCGTCAGCCATCCTCACGGTGGAAGAGGTAGGCCAGACCGAGTAAGCCCGCCACAGCCGTCGGCGCCCATGCGGCCAGACCCAGCGGCAGCGTCGCCGAAAGCCCAAGAGCGTAGGTGAAGCGGCTGAAGAAGTAGAACAAGAACCCCGTTCCCACGCCGGCCATGCCGCGCGCCGTCCACCCCGCAAGGCGCGCGTTGGAGGTAAGGAAGAACACAGCGGCGAGCAACACCATCGCACACAGCAAGAAGGGCGTCGCCAGAAGGGAATGCCAATAGAGGCGATGGGGAAGCGCCGAGAAGCCGGAGCTGCGCGAGAACCGGATAAACTCGGGAAGTTCCCAGAACGATAAAGTCTCGGGCGGCGCGAAACTGCTCTCGACCTGTTCGAAGGTCAATTTCGTCGGAAGGTCGAGCACCTCGCGGAACACAGGCGGCTTGCCTGGCTCCATGTCCCAGACGTTCCTAAGATGGAACTTCCCGCCCGCGAGCTCGCCGCCCTCGGCGCTGTAGCGCCCTTCGAGCCTTTCGGCCTTATCGGTGCGGAAGATGGAGACATCCTTGAGATGGAGTGTTCCGCCGTCCTGGCGGACGGTCGCGGCGTGCACGACAATGCCCCGATTCTCGCGCTCCTCGCGCAGCCACAAGCCGGCTTTGCCGATATTGAGGCTCGCGGCGTTCTTGCGCAGCAGACTTTGGTCCATACGCTGGTAGCTTTCGTACATATTCGCCGCCAGCGGGTCGATCGCGGTAAGGTTTACAACACCCAGCAGACCCGCAAGAACCAGCGCGGGCGCAAGGAACTGCCAGACAGACACGCCGGCCGAGCGCATGACCACAAGTTCGTGGCTGCGCGAGAGGCGGAACAAGGCGAACATCATGCCGATCATCACAGTGAAGGGCAGCACTGCCTGTAACGTATGGGGCATCTTGAGCAACGCCATGCCAAGCACGGTCGTGAAGGCGAGGTTCTCGTCGCCTACGGCCCTGCGCATCAGTTCGATGGTGTCGAACAGCAGGATCAAGCCGGCAATCACCGCCAGCAAGCCCAGGAAAGACAGGATGAAGTGCCAGCCGAGATAGAGCGAAAGAGTAGGCGCGACGCGGTTCACGGCATATGCCTCTAGAGCGCGATGGGGTGTGTTTGAGTCAAAATCGCGCTCTAAGTTTTTGTGGGTCGGGCCGGCCGATGGCTCACGGATGTCATCTTCAATTCGGCGGCGCCAAAGCGTAACATCACGCGCAGCATCGGGGAACCATGGTCAAACTTACAAAAATTTATACACGTGGCGGCGATGAGGGCGAGACATCCCTTGGCGACGGCTCGCGCGTGAAAAAACACGATCTGCGCGTTGCCACTTACGGCACCGTGGATGAAGCCAATGCCGCCATCGGGGTCGCCCGGCTGCAGTGCGCCGACGACGCGGACGTCGACGCCATGCTGTCGCGCATCCAGAACGATCTGTTCGATCTTGGCGCGGACCTGTGCACACCGATTGTGGCCGATGAAGCGCCGGGCAAGGCCCTGCGCGTCGTACAGGCGCAGGTCGACCGGCTGGAGCGCGAGATCGATGTGATGAATGCCGCCCTGGCGCCGCTGAGTTCTTTCGTGTTGCCCGGCGGCGCTCCGGCC
>CANJEU010000376.1 GCA_947473445.1 Fidelibacterota bacterium
ACAGTTGTGGAAAGACCGCGCGCGGCAAGATCGTCGGCGGCCTTGAGACATTCTGTGAGGCGCGTGCCGAGGCTGAGCAGCGCCACCTTGGTGCCTTCACGGACGATACGGCCCTTGCCGATCGGAAGGGGCGTGCCGCGGGCCGGCAGTGCCAGACCGACGCCCTCGCCGCGCGGATAACGCACGGCGATGGGGCCGGTATCGTGGGCGGCGGCGGTGGCCACCATGTGGACGAGTTCGAGCTCATCGGCCGCCGCCATGAGGGTCATATTTGGCAGGCACGACAGATACGCCAGATCAAAGGAACCTTGGTGCGTGGCGCCGTCGGCGCCGACAAAACCCGCGCGGTCGAGGGCGAAACGCACCGGAAGATTCTGGACCGCGACGTCATGAACGACCTGATCGTAGGCGCGCTGCAGGAAGGTCGAATAAATGGCGCAGAACGGCTTGTAGCCTTCGGTCGCGAGACCGGCGGCAAAAGTCACCGCGTGCTGCTCGGCGATTCCGACGTCGAAGCAACGGTTCGGGAATTTTTCGGCAAACTTGTCGAGACCCGTGCCGCTCGGCATCGCCGCGTTGATGGCAATGATCTTATCGTCCACTTCGGCTTCGGCGATGAGAGCCTTGGCGAAGATATTGGTGAAGGATGGCGCCTTGGTGGCGGCTTTGGCCTGCGTACCCGAGACCACGTCAAACTTGGTGACACCGTGATACTTGTCCGCCGAAGCTTCGGCGGGCGGGTAGCCTTTGCCCTTCTTCGTCACGGCGTGGATCAGGAACGGGCCGTTGGCTTCGCTGTCGCGCACGTTGCGCAGGACAGGTACCAATTGGTCAATGCGGTGCCCGTCAATCGGCCCCACGTAATAGAAGCCGAGTTCCTCGAATAGGGTTCCACCGGTGACCATGCCACGGCCGTATTCCTCGACACGGCGCGCCGCGGTCTCGAGCGATTTTGGGAACTTCGAGGCGATCTGCTTCAATGCCTGTCGTATGTTCAAATACGAATGAGATGAGAACAACCGTGACAGATACGCGCTCATCGCCCCCACAGGCGGGGCAATAGACATATCGTTGTCGTTGAGAATGACGATGAGCCTGCTGCGCAACGACCCGGCGTTGTTCATGGCTTCATACGCCATGCCCGCGCTCATGGCACCGTCGCCGATCACGGCGATAACGTGATTATCCTTGCCCGCGAGATCGCGCGCGACAGCCATGCCGAGACCGGCGGAGATGGAGGTCGAACTATGGCCCGCGCCGAAGGGATCGTATTCGCTTTCCGTGCGCAGCGTGAAACCGGAGAGTCCATCCTTCTGGCGGATGGTGGACATGCGCTCGCGTCGCCCAGTGAGTATCTTGTGCGGGTAGCACTGGTGACCGACGTCCCAAATGAGACGATCGGCCGGCGTCTCAAAGACGTGATGCAACGCGACCGTCAGTTCGACCACGCCCAAGCCGGCGCCGAGATGCCCGCCGGTGCGCGAAACCTGGTGGATTGTTTCCGCGCGCAGTTCGTCCGACAGCTGGGTGAGCTGTTCGATCGACAGGTTGCGCAGGTCGCGCGACGAGGCGATGCGGTCGAGAAGCGGAGTGTGGTGGGGGCCGGTTGAAACCATTGGGCGAGAACTCACGCAAAGAAGACTAGGAGCGCCGCTCTACGGCAAAGAACGCCGCCTGCCGGAGTACGCCCGCGCGCTCGCCGAAAATCGCAAGGTGACGCGCCGCGGTTTCGGCCAGTTCGCGGGCATAAGTCTTAGCACCTTCAAGTCCCAGGCGGGACACAAAAGTCGCCTTCCCCGCCGCTGCGTCCTTACCGGTCGCCTTACCCGTAACGGCTGCGGAGGATTCGACATCAAGGACGTCGTCGGCGATCTGGAACGCGAGGCCCATGGCGATTCCATACGCGGCCAGCGCGTCACAATCGCGATCGCCCGCATCGCCTAAGATCGCCCCAAGCCGGCACGAGGCGGCGATGAGGCATCCCGTTTTCATATTCTGCAGACGCGTGAGGCCACCTTGATCAAGCGAGAGTCCACCGGCCAGCAAGTCGATCATCTGACCGCCGACCATGCCCTTTGCGCCGGACGCGGCGGCGAGTTCCGCGACGAGCTTCGCGCGCACCGCGCCATCGGGATGGGTCGCAGGATCGGCAAGGACCGTGAACGCTTCGGTCAGCAGGGCGTCGCCGGCGAGTATGGCCGTCGCTTCATCGAATTTCTTGTGCACGGTGGGACGGCCGCGTCGCAGGTCGTCGTCGTCCATGGCGGGCAGGTCGTCGTGCACGAGGGAATAACAATGCACCATCTCGATGGCCGCAGCGGCGCGCAACGCGCGCGCGCGCGGAACGCCGAACAGATCGGCGCTGGCGCAAAGGAGGAATGGGCGCAGACGCTTGCCGCCGTCGAGCGCTGCATAGCGCATGGCTTCGACAACGCGGTTCTCGGGGCCCGGAACCGCCGGGAGCAAGCGATCAAGCTCGGCGTTCATCGCCGTGCCGATGTCGGCCAGCATAGATTTGAAATCGGCGGGCACGTCTGCCGGCGCCGTTGACGCGCTAGTCACTCGCCGGCTCCAGGCCGAGGGTTTTGCCGATGCCAGTGATCTTTTCGACCTTGGTGCGCGCTTCGGCGAGCTTGCTTTCGCAGTGCGCTTTCAAAGCGGTTCCACGTTCGTAATGCTGCACGGCCTGGTCAAGCTTCACCTGGCCACCCTCAAGCTGCTTCACGATGATTTCCAGTTCCTTCATGGCTTCTTCAAAGCCCAGGGCCGCGATGTCGGCCGGAATGCTGGTTTTGGCCATCCTAGTGATCCTTCAGAGTTTGGACGTGCGCCGTAGCGCAGTCCGCCAATGCGTCAAGGTTGTAGCCTCCTTCGAGCACCGATACCACCCGTCCGCCGCAGACATCGCGCGCGACATCCATGAGCCCCGCGGTGGCCCACGCGAAGTCGTTTTCGGTCAGGCGCAACTCGGCCAGTGGATCGTCCTTATGGGCGTCGAAGCCGGCGGAAATAAGGAGGATGTCGGGTTTGAAAGCCGTAAGGGCCGGCAGCAGCTCGGCGGCGAAACGGGTGCGGAAAACATCGGACGCGGTGCCCGCCGCCAGCGGGACGTTCACGATATTGCCGTGGGCGCCGCGCTCGCGGCTGGCCCCCG
>CANJEU010000377.1 GCA_947473445.1 Fidelibacterota bacterium
CCGTCGCATCGGTCAGAAGCTGATCGAGACCGCGGTAGCTGTTCACCGTGACGTCGTCGTCATTCACGAGGCTGTCGACGCCGGAGAGTTCGATGAGCAGGCGGTTGGTGTTGTAGCGGCGCAGGTACTCGTTCTCGAAGTGATAGATCGTGCCTTCCGGCGCACGATAGTTCGAAATGCAACCCATGGCGCGGTACATCTGATTGTCGATGCCTTTGGCACCGTCCGGGCTCGTGAAGTCGCTGTCCTTTACCTTGCCATCGAGGTCCATGCCGTAGGAGACCTTCCCGCCGGCGTCCTTATAGGTGAACGACTCTTCCGAGGTCGTCGGGAACCACTGGCGGCCTTCCCGCATCAACTGCGTCTCGAGCAGCGTGCGCTTGGTGCCGTCTTCAGGAAACAGCGCCTTGAACTGTTCACGCGGACCGTCGTTGAAGCCCTTGGGGCATTCGACTTTGCCTTCCGGCGTCTGGTGAACCGCCCAATAGCGGTGCGTCAGAACAAAACCGATCTTGCCGTCCTTTACGATGGCGGGAAGCTCGGACGGCGCTGCGTTTTGAGCGCCGGCGCTGCCCGCGCCGACGACAAGTGCGCACGCGGCAGCGAACGTGCCGGCAATCAAGCTAAGAGAAACGGAAGTCTTCATCATATCTCCTTTGTTGCGGCGCCCCGCGTTTCGTCCTTCGTCACGCGCCTAGCGGCGCGACGTCTGGACCGCTTGAGGGGCCGCCGGTTCGGTTGACGCGGTTGCCCGCGGGGGATGCTCGATATTCGTCCGGATGAACTTCACCAGGAGTGCCGAGGAGATCGCCGTCATTTCGCCAGTCTTTGGATCGGGATATCCGTCCGCAAGACGGCGCATGGCGCGGTACAGCGATGGGGCTGAAAGCTGGCCGTAGCTCTGATGATGCGTCGACCACGAGGTGTTCAGTTGGTGATTGAAAGCCTCGATGTCCACATAGCCGGCCATGATGCCTTCGGCGCGGTCAGGGGTCAGCTTCAGCTGGAAGCGCAGACCCTTGAATCTGTGAAGACCGTTGGTGTCGAAGGTGGCCGAGGCAGGAAGGGTCAAATCGGATGGCTCGCTGATGAGCACGCCGTCGATGATCTTGCCCTTCCACGTGGCCTGGACGAACTTGCCCCAGCGGTCGTCGACGCGTTGGGTGCCGCCGGGAATGAATTGCGCGCCCGTAGCGTCCGCCATGATCGGATCGATGCCGCGATAGCTTTTGATGGTGACGTCGTCGTCATCGGTGAGACTATCGACACCCGTGAGTTCGATCATGAACCGGTTTTGCACGTACCGGCCCACATATTCGTTCTCGAAGTGGTAGATCGTGCCTTCCGGCGCGCGATAGTTCGTGATGCATCCCATGGCGCGGTACATCTGATTGTCGATGCCCTTGGCGCCGTCGGGGCTGGTGAAGTCGCTGTCCTTTACCTTGCCGTCGAGATCCATCCCGTAGGAGACCTTGCCGCCGGCGTCTTTGAAGGTGAACGGCTCTTCAGACGTTGTTGGGAACCACTGACGACCTTCGCGCATCAACTGCGTCTCGAGCAACGTGCGCTTGACGCCATCATTGGGGAACAGCTGCGAAAACTGTTCGCGCGGGCCATCGTTGAAGCCCTTCGGGCATTCAACCTTTCCCTCAGGCGACTGATGAACCGCCCAGTAGCGGCTGGTAAGCACGAAGCCGATCGTGCCGTCCTTCACGCCAGGCGAGGTCTCCGGGGAGGCCGCATTCCCGACGCCGATCGCAAGCGTGCAGGCCGCTGCCGCCGTAGCCATAGCGAGTGTCGAAAGGCGTTTCATAGCGTCACTCCCCTAAAGATCTCAGGCTAAGCTTGATGGCGTGTTCGAATGGAAAACCAGTTTCCACTTCTCCCGAACACGCTCTAGCTGACGTTATCCAAGAAGTCGTCGCGCAGCCAAAATGCCTTGAAGCCGTTGCGGTAGCCATTGAACTCGCCCCAAGCGTCGGCGTTCGTGTCGCCCGGCTTGACGTCTCCCGCGTGCGTGTAAATCGGGCGATCGCGGAACGTCCAAACATGCAGCGCGCCTTGTTGATTGGCTTGCGCGCGCTTGCCGGTGGTCGGGTCGATCCACATCGTGCCCCAGATCATGTTACCGGTCTTGGCGCCGACCGGGGCGATGACATAGGGGAAGGTCTTCACGCAGCGCGCCGCGTCGTTCCCGCCGCAGATCGCCATGCGGTAGACCTGCGGGCTATCGGGATGATCGCAATAAAGCTGGTCAAGCGCATCGTCGGCGCAATTGTAGACATAGATCGTCTTGCCCGTGGAATCAGCGAGCACCTGGCCAATACGCGCGTCTTGCACCGTGAACATGCCCTTGGGCGGCTCAACATTCTTCTGCGTGTAGACGTTATGCCAGCCTGGGATGTCACTGCCTTCCATGCTGCGGAAGCGACGATCCTGAACGCGGGTGTAAACGGGCTTGGAACGGTAAGTCCACTGCTTGATGCCCGGCGCGCGCTCGATGATGCCCCACTCGCCTTGGGCCGTTGCCGTTTGCGGCGCCTGAACGGGCGTCCAATCTTTCAAACAGTCGTTATAGCAATTGGACTTGTTGGCCTGATCCTTGTCCCACGTATAGACCGAGAAGCCGACGTGGTTGACGAGCAGACGGCCCGTCGCGACGGTCTTCACGTTGAAGGCCGGCGGAACGTTCGGCTTCGGCGCGGCGGGTTCACGCAGCGCCGGTGCATCGTTCGCGGTTTCGCGCGCGGTCGCGCCAAAGACTTGGCCCGGCACCTTATCGAGGATCGAATTGTAAACCGGCATCCCATCATGAGCCCACTGTTTCGAGCCGTCATGTCGCGTGAGGATCGTCCACTTGCCGACTTCCTTGGCATCGGCGGCGGCCTTCACCGGCGGCCAGATCTGCTCGCAGGTTGGGCGTGTGTCGAGCTCGGGCAGAACGAGCCCGGGCGGATAGGGGCTCATGAGGCCCGAATTCTCGGTGTACTTCACACCGGCGCAGAACGGCTCTTTGGCTTTACGGTCGCCCGTATCGCCGTTACGCAGATCCTTCAGCGGCCATTTGTAAAGCGTCATGCCCTTGGCATCGACAAACACAGGGCCGTCGACATCGGTATGCTGCACGCCAAATCCGGCGGGCATCG
>CANJEU010000378.1 GCA_947473445.1 Fidelibacterota bacterium
CCGATGCCGGCGACTTCCGCTTGCTTGATCGCAAGGTTGTCGAGGCCATCCGCCGCATTCGCGAACGCGCGCGCTTCATGAAGGGCATCTACGGATGGGTAGGATTCAAGAACACGGTGGTGCCGTTCGACGTCGAGGAGCGCCTTCACGGCCGCAGCTCCTTCTCGCCGCTGCGCCTGTTCGCGCTCGCCTTTGACGGCATCCTCTCCTTCTCCACCGCGCCCTTGCGGGTAGCCATGTACGTGGGCGGGATAATCGCCTTCTCCGCGCTGACGCTCGGAATAATCTATATCCTCCAGGTCGCGATCTTCGGCATCGACGTGCCCGGCTACGCCTCCATCATCGTCTCCACGCTGGCCCTCAGCGGCTTTACGATGCTGCAGATCGGCATCACCGGCCTTTATCTCGGCCGCATTTACGATGAAGTGAAAGCACGCCCGCTCTATCTCGTGCGCGAGATGGTCTTGCGCGAGGGGGCGGTCGCCGGCGCCGAGCGCGCCGCCACCGTCCGCCAGCTCAAAACCCTGGTCTAACCTTGACCCCCCCGCGCGTTGCGATCTGCGCGGATGACTACGCGCTGACCCCGGCCATCAGCGCCGCCATTCTCGATCTTGCCCAGGCAGGCCGCATCACGGCTGTGAGCTGCATGACCACGTCGTCCTTATGGCCCGCGTTGGGGCCCGCGCTGAAGCCCCTGGCGGACACGGTCGATGTGGGCCTTCATCTCACGCTCGTCGATGAAACACCGCTGACGCCGATGCCAAGGCTCGCTCCAAAAGGCCGCTTGCCATCCATCGGCCAACTGATCGCCAAGAGTTATCTGCGCCAGTTGCCGGACGCCGAGATCACCGCCGAGATCGCCGCGCAATTGCACGCTTTCACCGCTGTGATGGGCCGGCCGCCGGCGCATATCGACGGACATCTCCACGCCCATGTACTGCCGGGAGTCCGCAGCGCCGTGATTGGGGCCGCCGAGCGCCTCAGCCCGCGGCCCTGGCTGCGTTCAACGACCGACCGCGCGGGGGCGATTTTCTCCCGCCCCGCGGCCCTGAAGGCGGCCTTCCTCTCCGGCCTCGGCCGCGCGTTCGAGCGTCAAGCCCGGGCCCGGGGATTCGTCATCAACAGCGGCTTCAGCGGCTTTTATGACTTCGCCCGCGGCGACTATGCGCACAGCTTTCCGGCGTTCCTGACGGGTGCGCGAGCGGACCACTTGATTCTGTGCCATCCGGGAAGACAGGACGATACCTCCGCCTGGGCCACGGCCCGCGCGCAGGAGTATGACTTCCTGCGCGGCCCCGCTTTCGGTAACCTCCTCGCGCACATCAAACTCGTGCGTCTTCGGGGGGCCGATGAAACTCTCACAGTGTCATAACATCGCCGATCTGCGCACGCTTGCGCGCAAGAAGCTGCCGGCGCCTATGTTCCACTATATCGACGGCGGCGCTGACGATGAGATGTCGCTGCGCGGCGCGACCACCGCCTTCGACAATTACGAGCTGATGCCCCGCGTCCTCGTCGATGTCGACAAGATCGACATGCGCACCAAGATCCTTGGCCAGGAGCTCGCTTGGCCGGTGTTCTGTTCGCCCACCGGGATGTCTCGGCTTTTCCATCACGACAAGGAACTGGCCGTCGTGAAGGCCGCCGAGAAGTTCGGCACCATGTATTCGCTTTCGACGCTGGGCACGACCAGCATCGAGGATATCGCCAAGACTTCTGGCACCCCGAAGATGTTCCAGATTTATGTGCATAAGGATCGCGGCCTGACCGCCGAATTCGTGCACCGCTGCAAGGCCGCGGGCTTCTCGGCGATGTGCCTTACGGTGGATGCGCCCATGGCCGGCAATCGCGAGCGCGATTTCCGCACCGGTATGATCATGCCGCCGCGCTTCGGGCTTAAGGGTATTCTGAACTTCCTCTATCACTTTGAATGGACGCTCAATATCGTCCGCAATCCCGACTTCCGCCTCGCGAATGTCGTGCACCGGATTGACGCCCTCGCCAAAGGCACGATGCCGTTGATCGAATATATGAACAGCCAGCTCTCGCGCAGTGTGACCTGGGATGATGCGGCCTGGCTCGTGAAGGAATGGGGCGGGCCGTTCGCTATCAAGGGCCTGCAGGCGCCTGAAGACGCGCGCATGGCGCGCGATATCGGCGCCAGCGCGATCATGATTTCCAACCATGGCGGCCGTCAGCTCGACAGCGCTCCGGCGCCGGTCGATTGCATCGCCCCGATCCGTGACGCCATCGGCAACGACCTCGAACTGATCGTCGATGGCGGCATCCGCCGGGGCACCCATGTGGTGAAGGCCTTGGCCCTTGGCGCTAACGCCTGCTCGATTGGGCGTCCTTATCTCTATGGTCTTGGCGCGGGCGGCCAGCTGGGTGTGGAACGCGCGTTGGGGCTTCTGCGCCGTGAAGTCGAACGCGCCATGGCGCTGACCGGCGCGCGCAGCATCGCCGAGATCAAGCCCGATATGGTCTGGAGCCGCGCCCCGCGTCTTGCGCCGGCGCGCTGACATCAACGTTCGCGGAAGGCTTCGGCTTTCAGCTTTAGGACCGGCCGAATTAGGTACTGCATCACAGATTTCGTCCCCGTGTGCACGTCCACCGTCGCGCCCATGCCGGGCGTGATCGCAAGACCCTCGCTCTCTTCGCCGAGGTAGGGTTTATCGGTGCGAATGACGACCTTGAAGTAGGGCATGGCGTTCTCCGGCACCGTGGAGTCCGGCGCAACCGAGATCACCTCGCCATCGATGCCGCCGTACCTCGAGTAGTCATAGGTGTCGATTTTCACGATCGCCTTCTGGCCGGCGCGCACAAATCCGCGATCCACGGGGTTGAGGCGCGCCTCCACCACCAAGTCATCCTCCGAGGGCACGATGTCCATGATCGCTTCGCCCGAGCGCACAACACCGCCGATGGTGTGGTAGCGCGAGTTTTTCACGATGCCCGTGATCGGGCTTTTGATGGTCGAGCGTGTCTCCTGGTCGTCGGCCGTATTTAGAAGCTCCTGCGTTCGCGCGATATTGAGTTCGGCCTCGCCCAATTGTTCCTGCGCTTCCTTATCTGCGCTTTCAACCTGCGCATTCTCGGCAAGGGCAATCGCCACAGCTTCATCAACAGTTTTGGGCAGAAGA
>CANJEU010000379.1 GCA_947473445.1 Fidelibacterota bacterium
AGCATTTCGGTCGGCACCAGGGCCCGGCCTGTTGTGACATTGACCAAGGCATAATCGGTATCGCTGGGCAGCGCCCAATTATCGACCGCGGCCTGAACGATGTCGGCGCCGATGCTTGAGCGCTGCATTTCGACTTCCGCTTTGCGTGTCTGGTCGGCGGTGCGGATGATGAACTTCACGTCAGCCACGATCAGTATCCTTTTCAAACACGAGTATGTACGTGCCGGAGTCCGAGGCCGCGAGCGCGAATGGCAGCGGCAGACTCCGAGCCTTACTTTCGATCAGAGTCTCGAGCGGGAGGCGATCGACAATCGTAATCTCCACCGCCCCTTCGGCCCCGCACGCGCTGCAGTTCGCCAAGCCTGAATCATAATCACCGGCCCGCCAGAACAAGGGCGCATCCTGGCCTTTCCCCACGCCGCAGGCCTTACATTGGAAGGCAAGTATAACCGACTCCGGTAAGGTCATGTCGAGAGGCTGACCGGGCGTTCCGGGGCGCAATTTTACAAGCTCGGCTTGTAGATCCTTTACCTGTATGCAGCGGAAAGGCCCTTGGAACTGGGCGCAAACAGGGCAGTCCGACCGCCGCGGCAGTTCCACCGGACGCGATAACCCGGTGATGGAATCGAGAAAAATCCGGTCCGATTTCTGCTCCCGCGCGGGGCCGAGGCGCAGCGCCTTCGAGGCGGCAAGGCTCCCGGCGAGGCTGGCGGTAATGACCGTCGTTGGGATTCGCTTTTCAATGAAGGCTGCGCGTTTCAGACCGCCGCATGAATAACGTTGCGAGAGCCGTTGATAGACGGAGGGCGGAAGCGTGCATTCGTAGCAGGAGACACCCTCGCCCTTGGAAAACGGAAAGGTATCGATCACGGCATTGCGGCTGTCGACGCCCGTATTGATAAAATCAATGCCCCATAGTTTGCAGATCAGATTGAGCCTCAACCGCGCTTCAAAATTATCGACACAACAGATAAGGGTCGAATAGCGCGAGAAAGTTTGGAGGTTGAGATCTCGCAGGATATTCCCGGTGTGGGCGGCAATCGTGACGTTAGGATCGAGTTCGCGCACGCGCGCGGCTGCACATTCGGCCTTGTTCCGTCCGATATCGCTTTCGCGGAACAGGACGCTGCGGGTGAGATTGTGAACCTCGATACGGTCGAAATCGTAGACATCGATCGTACCCGCACCTAGAAGCGCGAGGCACTTGAGGACTTCATTGCCGACCGCCCCCGCACCAACAACACAGATCCGGGCGTTCTTAACGTCGGCCTGGGAGAACCAGTCGATAAGGGTGTGGCGCTGATATCTACCCGGCGAGTCCACTACGGTACTCGCGCTCGATATGCGCCATGGCGCGGTTGATGATTTTTAGGATTTCGGCGTAGTGGGGCCGGATGAACGGATCGGCGTGATCGGGATGGTAGGTTTTCACCAGTCCCCGATAGATACGTTTGATCTCGGCAATGTCGGCGCCGCGCACCACATTGAATAGCGCGTATGGGTCGCTCCGCGTCATTTCGCGCACGCGTTGCCCGATATTGTGCCCAGTCGTCTGAGGAAGCTCGCGCCACTTCATGGAGATAGCCTTGGCTGATCTCCCGCAAGCCTAGCATAAGCGGCCCCCCGGCGGACAAGGTTGTCCGCCGGGGGGCTTTGGCTATTTAGAAGAACGCCTGAAGACCGGTCTGGGCGCGGCCAAGGATCAAGGCGTGGACGTCGTGGGCGCCTTCATATGTGTTCACGGTCTCGAGGTTGCACATATGGCGCATCACCTGGAACTCTTCCGAAATGCCGTTGCCGCCGTGCATATCGCGGGCTTCGCGGGCAATCTGCAGCGCCTTACCGCAGTTGTTGCGTTTGACGATACTGATCATTTCCGGCGCGGCGCGGCCCTCGTCCATAAGGCGGCCGACGCGCAAGGAGGCCTGCAAGCCGAGGCTGATTTCGGTCTGCATATCGGCGAGCTTCTTCTGGAAGAGCTGCGTCTGCGCCAGAGGGCGACCGAACTGCTTGCGATCAAGGCCGTACTGGCGCGCGGCATGCCAGCAGAATTCGGCAGCGCCGAGAGAACCCCAAGAAATGCCGTAGCGCGCGCGGTTCAAGCAACCGAACGGGCCCTTAAGCCCTTCGACGTGGGGGAGCAACGCATCTTCGCCCACTTCGACGCCGTCCATGACGATTTCGCCGGTGATCGAGGCACGCAACGACAGCTTTCCATGGATCTTCGGGGCACTGAGGCCTTTCATGCCTTTTTCGAGCACGAAGCCACGGATCTTGCCGCCATGGGCATCCGACTTTGCCCACACGACGAACACGTCGGCGATCGGGCTGTTGGAAATCCACATTTTACTGCCCGTCAGGGTGTAGCCATGCGCGGTTTTGACGGCGCGGGTTTTCATGCCGCCCGGATCGGACCCTGCGTCGGGTTCGGTCAGGCCGAAACAGCCGATGAATTCACCGGTCGCGAGCTTGGGCAGATACTTTTTGCGCTGCTCATCGGTTCCGTAGGCGTAGATGGGATACATCACCAGTGACGACTGCACGCTCATCATCGAGCGATAGCCGCTGTCGACACGTTCGACCTCGCGGGCGACCAGTCCATAAGCGACGTAGCTAGCCCCTACCCCGCCGTACTCTTCGGGAATAGTGACGCCGAGCAGGCCGAGGGCGCCCATCTCGCGGAATATCGAAGGGTCAGTCTCTTCGTTCCGATAGGCCGCAATGATGCGCGGCTGCAGCTTATCCTGCGCATAGGCGGCCGCGGAATCGCGTATCATGCGCTCGTCATCCGTCAGTTGATCGTCGAGGAGGAACGGATCGTTCCAGGTGAATGAGGACAGATCCGGAGCTTCTTTCGCCTTAAGGCGGGACGACTTGGGCGGGAGCGATTGAGCGGCACTTGTCATGACGATTCCTGATGATTGGGCGCGTAATATTCCCCAACGGCCCGCGGGGTAAAACCTATGTTTGGTGATTACTTTATGACCTGACGGGATGAAGGCATAGGGTCAGGCATGGCCTCAAGGTATTTAATACCTAAAACAAATTGAAGGCAAAAAAAGAAGGGACGCAACTAGTTGCGTCCCTTCTGTTGGCTTTATAGCCCTTTAGCTTAGCGGCGCGAGGCTGCTTCAGGC
>CANJEU010000380.1 GCA_947473445.1 Fidelibacterota bacterium
GGACTCGCCCGCGCCGCCCGGATCAGCCTTATCGATAATGGGACCTCCTCTGAGATCTTGCTGCGTGAGGCGGACGTCGGCGGCGATCTCTTGCACTACTTGCCGAGCGCGGGAAACATCGGATTTGGCGCCGCGCACAACCGCCTGATGGCCGATTGGTTCGCCGCCGGTGGGGATTTCTACGTCGCCACAAATCCGGATGGGGCTTTCCATCCCGAGTGCGTCATCGCGCTGATGCAGATGATGCGCACGCTTGGAAATCGCGCTCTGATCGAGGCCATGCAGTTCCCGGCCGAGCACCCGAAAGTCTACGATCCCTACACCTTTGAAACCCCCTGGACCTCGGGCGCATGTTTGGTGATCCCGCGCGCCTTATACGAACAGACCGGCGGATTTGACGAAACCTTCTTCATGTATTGCGAAGACGTGGACTTCGCCTGGCGCGCGAAGGCGCTGGGCTTTGCGGTCCGCATCTGCCCGCGTGCCCTTTTCCTGCACGAGGTTACTAATCGCGAACCGGCGCCCCGGACGCTCAAGATGATCTACGGCTCGGGCATCATCCTCGCCCGCAAGTGGGGCGACCCCGACTTCGAGGCGAAATTGGTCGGCGAACTCGAAGATCTGGGCGGTGAAGCGCCAGCCCAGCAACCGGCGCCTGTGCTCGGCGAGTGGCGCCGCATCGCCGATTTCAAACACCACTTCACCTTCGCGAAAATGCGCTGGTAGCCATGTCAGAACAAATCGATACCATCATCCGCTTTCATGATCCGAACCGGATCGCCGAACTCAAGCGCTGCGTGTTTTCGCTGGTTGGCCAGACTTATCGGCCCCTGCGCATCGTGCTGGCGCTCCAGCGGTTCAACGGCCATCAGGTCGAGGCCGTTGAACAGGCGCTTGGGCCTCTGCTGGAAGGGCGCGACGCCCCGCAGATCGCCATCGTGAACCTGACGGAGCCTGAGCCGGCCGATGCGCGCTCGCTGTTGCTCAATCTTGGCGTGCAGAACGCCACTGGAAAATATCTCGCCTTCCTTGATTACGACGACGTTCTCTACCCCGAAGCCTATGAGATGATGATCGGCCGGCTGCGCGATACGGGCGCGGCGATCGCTTTCGCCAAGGTGCGGGTCATGCGCGTGGATGTCTATGATGCGTTTTTCTACACCAAGGAGCGAGTCATCCCGCCGTTCAGCGGTTCGGATCTTCTGGACCTGTTCCACAATAATTTCTGTCCGCTGCACAGCTACGTCATCGACCGCTCGCAGGTGCCGGCGGATATGTTGACCTTCGTCACATCCATGGTCTTGGAAGAGGACTACGACGTTCTCTTGCGCATTTCCGCGGCATTCCTGTCGGATTTCGCGCTCATCGAGACCGATATCGGCGACTACTATTACAAGACGGACGGCAGCAACACCGTGCCGGTCAACGGCGGTCTGCAGGGCGAGGCTCGCCTCAGGTTTATCCGCGACGTGAAGACGGCTATTGAAACGCGCCGCCGCGATACGATTGTCGCTCCCGTCGTGCAAAAATCTCTCGGCCTGCGTGATCCGCACCAGCCGCGCACGATCCGCCAAGTCCTCGACCGGCTGCCCGCGCGGTGACCCCTCCATCCATGCGCGCCCATACCTCGACGACGCTCGACCGTCCCCTGGATATCCTTCTGCCTGTCGCCGTGCTCATACGGCAGCGAGTCGCGCTGCGGCAATTTCTAGCCCGATCCATATCGCGACGCTACCGGATGAGCAGCCTGGGCTTCCTGTGGACCATGGTGATCCCGCTCGCCACCCTTGCGATCTACACGTTTGTATTCGGCGTAGTGATGCCTTCGTCGTTTGGCGACGGTGACACCACAAGATTCACCTTGCGGCTCTTCTCCGGCCTGATCGTGTTCTGGCTGATGGCCGAAGTCGTCAATCAATCGCCGACGTCGGTCGTTGAACAGACCAATCTTGTAAAAAAATCGGTGTTCCCGCTCGAAGTCATTCCGGCGGTGGTGGTGGGCACGGCGCTGTTTCACAGCGTGATCAATACCGGCGTTCTCATCGCCGCGCTCGCTGTCCTCGGCGCGCCGATTCACCCGACCATGCTGCTGTTTCCCATTGTCCTCATGCCCCTTGCGCTGATGTTGACGGGCATTGCCTGGCTGCTGGCCGGCATCGGCGTCTACTTCCGCGACCTGATGCATATCGTCGGTCTCGTCATGACCGGCGCCCTCTTTCTTTCGCCGGTGTTCTATCCCGTCGAGCGCGTTTCTCCCGGCTTGCAGACCGCGATTATGTTCAATCCCATCAGCTTCATTGTCACCGAAGCGCGCGGCGTCATCCTCGATGGCCGCATGCCCGATTGGACCGGCCTTGCGATATATCTCGCCGTCGCCTGGGGCATCGCCTCGCTTGGGTTGGCCTTCTTCCGCCGCGCTCGTAAGAATTTTGCCGATGTCCTCTGATCCCACACCCGTCATCGTCGCGCGCGACGTTTCCAAGAGCTACACGCTCTATCCGCGCCCGTCGGACCGACTCGCGCACCTCTTCATGCCGTGGCGCAAGTACCCGGCTTTCGAGGCGCTGAAAGGCGTGAGCTTTACTGTGGGCCGGGGGGAAACCGTCGGCATTATCGGCCAAAACGGCGCGGGCAAATCCACATTGCTCCAGGCGGTCACCGGAACGATTACACCGACCTCGGGGGAAGTGCGTGTCAGCGGCCGTGTCGCCGCGCTTCTCGAACTTGGCGCGGGCTTCGAGCCTGACTTTACTGGACGCGAAAACATCCTGCTCAACGGCACAATCCTTGGACTCACCACCCGCGAGCTCAAGGAGCGCGCGGACGAGATCATCGCGTTCTCCGAACTCGGACCCTTCATCGACCGTCCAGTGCGGACCTACTCGAGCGGCATGTTCATGCGCCTCGCGTTCTCCGTTGCCGCTCACGTTGACGCCGACCTGCTGATTATCGACGAAGCGCTGTCCGTGGGTGACGTGCGCTTCACACAAAAGTGCCTGCGCTTCCTCAAGGAATTCAAACAGCGCGGCTCGATTTTATTCGTCAGCCACGACTTGGGCTCGGTTACGGGCCTGTGTGACCGCGCCCTTTGGCTCGATCACGGACAGATTCGCGGGGAA
>CANJEU010000381.1 GCA_947473445.1 Fidelibacterota bacterium
AGTCCCGCAAGCTCTGTTTCGATCGCCTGCAGGGCTTCAGCCGCCTTATTGCCTTCGGGGCCACCGGCCTGGGCCATGTCAGGACGGCCGCCCCCGCCCTTTCCGCCCACCGCGGCAGATCCGGCACGGACCAAATCCACGGCGCTGATTTTACCCACCAGATCGTCCGTCACGCCGACGACCACGTTGGCTTTCCCTTCCATGGTGCTGATGAGCGCGATCACGCCTGAGCCGATCTGCTTTTTCATCTCGTCGGCGATGCCTTTGAGGTCCTTGCCCGGTACGTCCGCTAGAACCCGTCCCGAGAATGCAATGCCGCTGATCGTCTTGGACTGGGCGGCCGCAGCCGCGCCACCACCGCCGCCCGTCGCGAGTTTCTTACGGACGTCGGACAGTTCGCGCTCGAGCTTGCGGCGCTCTTCCACCATAGCTGCGATACGGGCAGGCAGATCGGCGGGGCCGACACGCAGGACCGCCGCCGCTTCCTTCAGCATGCGTTCTTCGTCGACGACATAAGCTTCCGCCGCCGCGCCGGTCACCGCTTCGATACGCCGCACGCCCGCGGCGACCGCGGATTCGCTGACGATCTTGAAGAGACCGATGTCGCCGGTGCGCGAGACGTGGGTCCCGCCGCAGAGTTCGACGGAGTAGTTGCGCGCTTCGGCCTCGGACATGCGGCCCATCGCCACGACCCTGACTTCTTCACCGTATTTTTCGCCAAACAGCGCCATGGCCCCGGCCTCAACGGCCGCCTCGGGCGCCATCAGGCGCGTGGTGACGGCTTCGTTGGCCCGGATTTCGCTATTCACAAGGTCTTCGACCACGCGGATTTCCTCGGGCGCGAGCGCTTTGTTGTGGCTGATGTCGAAGCGCAGACGATCATGGGCAACCATCGAGCCCTTCTGCGTGACGTGCTCGCCAAGCACGCGGCGCAGCGCGGCGTGTAGCAGATGCGTCGCCGAATGGTGGCCGCGGATGGCCGAACGGTGGCCGCTCTCGACCCGGAATTGCGCCTCATCACCGACAGCGACCACGCCTTTGGTCACTGTGCCGATATGCACGTGCATGTTGTCGAGCTTCTTTTGCGTATCGGTGATCTCGATCTCGGCTTTATTGGCCGTGACGATGGTCCCTCGATCACCCATCTGCCCGCCGGACTCGCCGTAGAACGGCGTCTGATTGGCGATGAGCGCGATCTTCTGGCCCTGCTTGGCTTCGCGTACCGGCTGGCCGTCAACGACAAGCGCGGCGACTTTTCCTTCGGCGGTTTCGGTCGCGTAACCTAGGAAGTCCGACGCGCCGACCTGCTCGCGCAAGTCGAACCAGACCTTTTCGGTAGCCGCTTCGCCCGATCCGGACCAGGCCTTGCGGGCCTCGGCTTTCTGGCGCGCCATAGCGGCGTTGAAGCCATCGGTATCGACGGTGATTTCGCGGCCGCGCAACGCGTCCTGCGTCAGGTCGAGCGGGAATCCAAAGGTGTCGTAAAGCTTGAATGCAGTTTCACCCGAGAAGCGGCCGCCCTTTGAAAGGCTGCGCGTTTCTTCGTCGAGCAATTTTAGCCCGCGATCGAGCATCGACTTGAAGCGTGTTTCTTCCAGCAGCAGCGTTTCGGTAATGAGCGGACGGGCCCGTTCCAACTCAGGGTATTGGCTTCCCATTTCGGCGAGAAGGGCGGGCACGAGGCAATGCATGAGCGGCTCGGTGCAACCCATCAGGTGCGCGTGACGCATGGCGCGGCGCATGATGCGGCGAAGCACATAGCCGCGCCCTTCGTTGGACGGAAGGATCCCGTCGGCAATGAGGAAGCCCGAAGCACGCAAGTGATCGGCGATCACGCGGTGTGAGGCTTTGTGCGGACCGGTCGGATCGGTGCCTGCGGCCGAAGCAATGGCCGAGATCAAAGCTTTGAACAGATCGATTTCATAATTGTCGTGCGTGCCCTGCAGCAGCGCTGCGATTCGCTCGAGACCCATGCCGGTATCGACCGAGGGCTTGGGCAGGGTGATGCGTTCGGTCGGGCTCACCTGCTCGAACTGCATGAACACGTTGTTCCAGATCTCAATGAAGCGATCGCCGTCCTGGCCCGGGCTGCCAGGCGGGCCACCCGGGATATGATCGCCGTGATCGTAGAAGATTTCGGTGCACGGGCCGCACGGGCCGGTGTCGCCCATGGCCCAAAAATTATCCGAGGTCGGAATGCGGACGATCTTGTCCTGGGGCAGACCGGCGATCTTGGCCCAAAGGGCGGCGGCCTCTTCATCCGAGGAATGCACGGTGACCATCAGGCGCTTCTTGTCGATGGCGAAGTCCTTGGTAATCAGCTCCCACGCAAGACGGATGGCTTCTTCCTTGAAGTAATCGCCAAAGGAGAAATTGCCCAGCATCTCGAAGAAGGTGTGATGGCGCGCGGTGTAACCGACGTTATCGAGGTCGTTATGCTTGCCGCCGGCGCGCACGCACTTCTGCGAGGTCGCGGCACGGTTGTAGGGGCGCGTCTCGACCCCGGTGAAGACGTTCTTGAACTGAACCATCCCCGCGTTTGTGAACATGAGCGACGGATCGTTGCGGGGCACGAGGGGGCTCGAAGCCACCACTTGGTGTCCATTCCGGGCGAAGAAGTCCAGGAAGGCCGTGCGAATTTCTTTCGTCGTCGACATGCGAACCACAAATCCAAAAGTGTCAGTGAGAGCCGCTTCGGACCAGACGGTTGCCCGGCTCTTGGTGAAGGGGCGCGTTAACGCTTTTTACCCCGCCGGGCGCTCGGGTGTCCAGAAAGCCCGGCCGGACCAAGGGTAAGCGTTTCCCGGACCTATATGTGGTGCTCAGACGCAAAAAAAAGACGGGGTCCCGGTGATCCGGAACCCCGCGTTGCCAACGGAAGGGTATAGGGGCGTTGGCTCAGGCTATCGATCGGCTGCTAAGGGATCGAATCTCTACTCGTCGTCTTCGCCTTCTTCAGGCGTGGTGCTCATAGCGCCGGCCAGCAGGCCTGCGTTGACGCGAATCTGCTTTTCAATCTGCGCGGCGATTTCAGGATGCTCGCGCAGGAACGTCTTGGCGTTTTCGCGGCCCTGACCGATGCGCTCGGAATTATAGGAGAACCAGGAGCCG
>CANJEU010000382.1 GCA_947473445.1 Fidelibacterota bacterium
GAACTGGTTTTCGAGATGACGCAGACCGGTGAAATATTGGTCGAGGCGCGCCTTGTCTTCCGCCCCCACCTTGCCGTTGAGGGTTTTGATCTGATCTGTCACCGCCGACAGCGCGCTCTTGCGCATCATGATACGTGGGTTCGGGGTGAAGTTGGCCGCGTTCGGGTCCTGGAAGTCCGGACCGAACAAACGCGTGTAAAACGCGACGGGCGAAAACTCGGGCGGGTTGGGTGTGGTAGCGTTTTCATAGCTGATGATATTGCGGATATCGCCGGTAGCGGTGGCTGTCAGAGTCTTGAAGCGCGTCGTGCGGCCGATGCGGTTGGCCAAAGTAGTGTCGAGCGATTCATAGAGCGGGAGATTTCCGACCACAGGCGCGCTGCCGGTGCGGAAAACGACCCAGCCGGTGTAGTGGCAGAAGAAGGTGCCGTCGCGGTAGGCCGTCATATTCGTGTGCACGTTGACGTGCTGTTTAACGTTCTTGAGGGCCTCGAGTTCTTCGGTGAGTTCGTATTTGGCGCCGGTCTGGGCGGGTACGAAAATCTTTTTCGTCATACCGCAGCCCCAGAACCACGTGCCGAAGCGCACGGGCAACGGTGAGCCGTCCGCCAGGGCGTTGCCGTTGCCGTTGAGATAAGAGTTGAGAAACGGAAGCGCGACAGTTACGGCGCCGCCGCCGAGTACGCCGCGCAAAGCGTGTCTTCTGCTGAAATCAGTCATGAGCCTATTCCTCAGTTCGCGCTGGCGGCCGGCGCCGCGGGCGCGGAATCATCGACATGCAAGAAGGACTGGCTAAGCGCGATGGCCCGCAGCAATCCGGGAAGCGTGTATTCTTCCTCGGCAAAGCGCCTGTCGAGGTAAGCGAGCAGTGGCCGGTCGGACGCCTGGGCGGGCCCGCCGGTGCCGTAGCTGTAAGCGCGTTTCACGAGGCAGGATGTGAGCGCGGGATGGTCATGCATGGCTCGGCCCAGCCCAGCGACATCAGTGAAGGCTTTGCCGTCGAGCGAGCCGCTGGCGTCGATGGCCGCGCCACGTTCGGTCTCGCGGTAGCGGCCCGAGCCATCGAAATTCTCGAGCGCGAGACCCATGGGATCGGTGATTTTGTGGCAGCCGGCGCACACGGGATTTTCCAAATGCGCATTCACGCGATCGCGCGCGGTGCGCAGATTAGCCTTAGGATTCTCGACCGCGGAGAAGTCAACATTCGCGGGCGGACGCGGGACCGGCTGGCAAAGCAGCAACTCGCGCAGCGCTTTCCCGCGCAAGGTCGCCGAACTGCGCCCCGGGTGCGAGTGCACGGCAAGAAAGCTGATGTGCGTGAGAATGCCTGCGCGCTGGCTTCCTTCGGGAAACTCATAGCGCGTCCAGTTGGGCGGTGTGGTGAGGCCGTAAATAACAGCCAGCGCCGGCGAGATGAATGTCGACCGCGTCGTGTAGAGGTCGCGATAGTCTTTCTTCTGCGCCACCAGATGATCGACGACGGTGCGAATGGTTTCCTCGCGCGCGTCGGTCATCGCCTGGCCGGTGAATTTTGGATAGACGGTGGCGTCTTTCGACAACGCATTGAAATCGTCGAAGCCGAACATATCGTCGAAGAACGCGCGCATGCCGGTCTCGAGGCGGACACTGGCGAGCATGCGCTCTACCTGGCGGGCGCGGCCCTTTTCCGTCATCAACTCGCCGGTTTCGGCGGCTTTCAGAAGTCCATCGTCGGGCACCGCATTCCAGAGAAAGAGGGAAAGACGCGTTGCGAGGGAGTAAGCGTCCAAACGTTCCTTGCCCGGTCGCGCGGGATCAGGCTCGGAAGTTTCGGTGACGAAGAGCACATTGGGGCTGACGAGCATCGCCTCGAGCGCGATGGCAAGGCCCGCGTAGAAGTCTTTCAAGCCATCGGCCGATGCGACGGCTTCGTTAACGAAAGCGTTGAGTTCGTCATTGGTGAGCGGGCGGCGGTTGAGCAGACGCCCCTTCTCTTTCAGGAATGCGGTGGCGCAGGCGCGATCAGCCGCGGTTTCCGAGGCGGGCTTACATGGCACAAGGAACGCGCGGTGCTGCGGGTCGACCGCCATCTGCGAAACCGTGAGCGCGGCCTTTTGGTAAAGTTCCAATTGCTGGGTGGTCACGCCGCCGCGCGAGGTGCCGAGGGCGATCAAGCCCTCGGTGCGCTGCGACGGCGGGAAGGTCGCGACCGGACGGATGTCCGGGCCGAAGACATAGGCGACTGTATTCAGGTACTGCGCTTCGGTGAGGATCCGCAGGCGCTTTGCAGATCCACCGACGCCGGGTTCGCTGACGGCGGCGGCGACTTCGGGCTGCGGCGCGGGCAAAGAACACGCCCCAACTAATCCAGCAGCGGCGACGCCAACCAACATATTGCGTAGAAGCCTGAACCGCCCACCCTCAAACCGCACGTCGTGTCCTCCCAAGACAGGCGCTTACTCTAAACGAAACTTGCGGACTCAAACAGCATTGGAGCGGCGCCCAGTTAAGGACGCCGCTCCTGTAGGTTGCGCTGCAACAGCCTGTCTTTGGTGGAGTTTAAGGGAACTGCGGCGGCGGGACGCGTTTCTTGGTGGCTTGTTCGAAGGCGTAGCCGATGGCGAGGACGCGAGGTTCGCCGCACTCGGGACCAACGAAGCTGACGCCGAACGGACGGTCGTTCTGGCCGGTCGGTTTGCCGTCCGGTCCATTGCCGGGATTGGTAATGAGGCCGTAGGGCACGACGAGGCCGGGATAGCCCGCCCGCGAAGCGAACTCGGCCCCGCTCGCGCCCGGGAACAGAACCGCATCGACTTTCTGACCCACGAGCAGCGTATCGATGCCTTGCGCCTTTGACATTTCAAGGCCTCGTGCGCGGTCGGCATCGTAGCGGGCCTTGTCCTTCACGAGGTCGGTCGCATCGGAGCTATCGAGGCGCGATTGCTTGTAGCGCATCGTGTTCCATTCGGTGTGGGCGAGGTTCCATTCGCGCAGTTCGGTGAGGTTCTTGAAGGGCGCGTTGGGCCCTAGACTCGCCGCCCAATTGTTGAAGTCGCGCTTCATGCCGTAGTTGAAGACGATGGAGCAGTTCTCATTCACGCCGGGCACGCCGCTCTGGCATACGTTGTGCA
>CANJEU010000383.1 GCA_947473445.1 Fidelibacterota bacterium
ATGAAGCGCACGTTAGAAAGTTGCGCCTTAGCCAAGCGAAGTTACTTCTCGATGCGCATCATATGCGGCGGCTCAACCAGCGCCGCATTGGCCTGCAAGCGCTTGAGCGCGCGCAGCAACGCCGCTTCCTGCGTTTTATGGGTAATGATGACGACGTTCACGTTGGCCGCGTTACGGCCGCGTTGCAGCACCGATTCCATCGAAACCGCCTCGTCGCGGAACGCCACGGCGATATCGGCGAACACGCCGGGACGATCGACCACCAGCAAACGCACGTAATACTCGCCCACATGGGCGGCCACAGGAACATTCGGAATCGCCTTGAGTGACGCCGCAGGAATGCCGAACGTCGGCACCTTGCGACCCGTCGCGATATCCATCAGGTCGGCGACAACAGCCGATGCCGTGGGACCGGCGCCCGCGCCGCGGCCCTCGTAGACCGACCGGCCGACGAAATCGCCTTCCGCCACAACGGCGTTAAAAACGCCCTCTACGTTGGCCAGCGGCATGTCCGGGGTAATCAGGCAGGGATAGACGCTTTGCGTCAGCATGCCGCCATCCTGGTCCAAGCGCTCGGCCACGCCCAGCAGCTTGATCACATAGCCAAACTCCTCGGCGTACTGCAGATCGAGGCTCGAGACATTGCGGATGCCTTCGACGTGCACAGCCTTGATGTCGACTGGCGTGCCGAAGGCGACGCTCGCCAGGATCGCCAGCTTATGCGCGGCGTCGGTCCCGTCGATGTCGAACGACGGATCGGCTTCGGCGTAGCCCAGGTCCTGCGCTTCCTTGAGCACGTCGGCGAAGCTACGGCCGCTCGCGCGCATGGTCGTCAGGATATAGTTGCACGTGCCGTTGAGGATCCCGGTCACGCGGCGGATCTTGTTGGCCGCGAGACCTTCGCGCAGCGCCTTGATGATCGGAATACCGCCGGCAACCGCGGCTTCGAAGTTGAGCGACAGTCCCGCCTTCTCTGCGGCCGTCGCAAGCGCAACACCATGATGGGCCAGAAGCGCCTTGTTCGCGGTCACCACGTGACGTCCGTTCGCGATGGCGGTCTCGACGGTCTTGCGGGCGATCCCTTCCGAGCCGCCGATCAATTCCACGATCACGTCGGCATCTGCTTCGGCCGCCATGGCGTTCGCGTCTTCGAACCATTTGACCCCGTCGAGCGGCACGCCGCGATCCTTCTTGCGGTCGCGCGAGGCGACAGCGGTCACGGTAATGTTACGGCCGCAGCGCAGGGCGATCTCCGCCGCGTTCTCGTGCAGGATCTTCAGCGTCCCTGCGCCGACGGTACCAAGGCCGGCAATGGCGACTTTGAGCGCCGACATCAGGAGGCGGCGCGCTGCCGTTCGGCGCGCTCCAGAACTTGGCCGGCCGAACCGAGGAAGATGCGGATATTGCGCAGCGCCTGGCGGATGCGGTGTTTGTTCTCGACCAGCGCGATACGCACATAGCCCTCGCCGGCCTCGCCAAAGCCCGTGCCCGGCGCGACGGCGATCTTGGCTTCACTCATCAGAAGTTTGGAGAATTCCAGCGCGCCAAGATGCTTGAACGGCTCAGGGATCGGGGCCCAGGCGAACATGGACGCATCGGGGCTCGGGATATGCCACTGCGCCTGGCCAAAGCCCTCGATCAGGACGTCGCGGCGTTCTTTATATATAGCGCGCGCCTCGGCCACGCAGTCCTGCGGCCCGTTGAGGGCGGCGGCGGCCGCCACCTGGATCGGGGTGAAGGCGCCGTAGTCGAGATAAGACTTGATGCGCACCAGGGCGTTCATAAGTACCGGGTTGCCGGCGGCGAAACCAACGCGCCAGCCCGGCATGGAGTAGGTCTTGCTCATGGACGTGAATTCAATCGCGATCTCTTTCGCGCCCGGAATCTGCAGGATCGACGGCGGCGGCTTATCGTTGAAATAGATCTCGGCGTAGGCAAGGTCCGACAGGATCCAGATGTCATGGTGGCGGCAGAAGTCGACCACCTGACCATAGAAGTCCAGGTCGGCGACCAAGGCCGTCGGGTTCGACGGATAGTTCAGTATCAGCGCCACGGGCTTGGGGGTCGAATTCTTCACGGCGCGCTCCAGGGCGGCCAGAAATTCGGCGTCCGGCGTACAGGGCAGCGAGCGCACCGCGCCGTCGGCGATGATGAAGCCGAAGGGGTGGATCGGGTAGGCCGGGTTGGGCGCGAGGATCAAATCGCCCGGGTTGGTGATGGCCGAAGCCAAGTTCGCCAAACCTTCCTTGGAGCCCAGTGTAACGCAGACCTCTTTATTCATATCGAGCGACACGCCGAAGCGGCGCTCGTAGTAGCTCACGAAGGCCTTGCGAAGGCCCTTGATGCCCTGGGAGGACGAATAGCGGTGGGCCTTCGGGTCCTGGGCGGTTTCGGTCAGCTTATCAATGATGTGTTGGGGCGTCGGCAGGTCGGGGTTGCCCATACCGAAGTCGATAATGTCTTCGCCGGAGGCGCGGAGCCGCGCCTTCATGGCGTTCACTTCCGCGAACACATAGGGCGGCAGACGTTTGATACGGTTGAACTCGGTCTTCATCGAAAAGCCTATGGGATTTGAGCGCCCCTTATGCGGCAGACGCCGCCTTTCCACAATGTGGTTGGTACACTCCGTTTATGACCGCGCTATGGTCCACCTGCGGCTTTTGAGAGTCCGCCCGTCGCGGGGTTCCGGCCCATCTCAATCGCCCCAGTGGACTAATATAGCCTGCTATTATTTTGCTTTGGGAATCTGTGCTGCGGGCGCCGGTCCAGCCGCGGGCTTGGTCGGCGCCCCGGTAGCTTCTGGGGGGCGCGACGGTGGCGGCGCATCGAGACGGTCGGTCGTCGCTGCGCCTGGTCCGATTTCCGGAGCGGTCGGCGCCGCGGGCTGATCACGGGCTGCTGTTTCGACATAAGGCCGCACGACAACCGGCTGAGTCCGGCCGCCCTGCTCAGAGTGGCGCGCATTGGTGAGGTCGGCGATGAGACCCTTGCGGGTTTCCTCTCGCTCGGCTTCGGTCGACGTCGGCGTCGGCGCTTCGGTCGGAACGGTGTTCACGCTGGGCGGGCTCCGCCCGCCGGCCGAAGGCACGGTGAACCGCGGCGCCC
>CANJEU010000384.1 GCA_947473445.1 Fidelibacterota bacterium
AACAATTACGACAAGATCAAAGCCCAAGGCGTGGACACCATCGCCTGCATGGCGGTCAACGATCCCTTTGTCATGGACGCCTGGGGCAAGGACCGCGCCGTGGGCGACAAGATCCTGATGCTGGCCGACGGCAACGGTGAATTTACGAAGTCGCTGGGCCTCGAATTGGACGGCTCGAAGTTCGGCCTGGGGACGCGCGGAAAGCGATTCTCGATGGTCGTCAACGACGGCAAGGTTGAGACGTTGAACGTCGATGAAAGCGGTTACTCGTTGAGCAGCGCGGAAAACACCTGCGGCATCGCTTAACTTACTGACGAGGACAACGTGGTCTCGGAGCACCGGCCCGGCAAGTCGATCATCGTCGCGGTCGGACGTTCCGGGACCACCATCCTCCATCGCCTGCTGCTGGAGATTTACGCCGATCAATTCGGCCAAGACTTCGACTGCCTCTATGAGCCCTTCGTCTGGGATAGCGCGGCTATCGGCCATTATCCCAAAGACAAGATGCGCGAAGCCCAGTTCGGCCGGCGCGATGCCCTCAGCGAAGAGGGCCTCCACCTCCACACCCGCACCCCGCTGTTCGCCGATAACGATCTGCCCCTGGATGACCAGCTTGCGCGCTATCTGAAAGCGGGCGCGTCGCCGCTTCTGGCCAAATTCATCCGCGCCAACGGGCGCTTGAGCCTGCTCGACCGGCTTTATCCCGATGGTCGCTTCGTGCTGATGGTGCGCAATCCGTTCGACGTCGTGAACTCCGTGCTCACGAAGTTCTCTTTCTTCGGCGCCGAGTTTCATCACAACGACTACCCACGTTTTGCGTCCGATGTCGCGCGGCTGTTCGGCGTCAAGCTGCCGGCCGAGCATGAGATCCCCATCGCCTATAAACAGGCGCTGTGGTGCCACTTCATGAACCTGCACGCGCTGCGGCATGCGCAAGGCAAAGCCAACTACAAGATCATCGTATACGAGGATTTCTCGCGCAATCGCGAGGCGTATGCCCGCGCGGTGTGCGATCACGTCGGCGCGCCATACAGAGAGGACTATGGTGTCCTGCTCGGAACGAACGTGGGGCGCGTAACCCACGGGGCGCACGCTTTGTCGCGGGGCGACGCCGAAATGCTTGCGCCGCTCTTGGAAAGTTACGCGCAGATGGTGGCGACGCTGCCCCAGATGACGCCGTTTGACCCAGCGACCGTGCACAAGAAATACGCGCCGTCCAAGTTGCGGGCCGTGCCGGCCGAACCGCGCGGCCTCGGCTGGTCGCCGAACAAGCTCGAGAGCGAACTCATCAGACGCGACCAATCGATCCAGGAGGCCGCGACCACCCAGCGAACGCGGATCGCCGACGTCCAGCGACAGACGCTGCACGCCGAGATGCCTAGCGCGGTCATCAACGTGCCGGTGTCGGTCATCGTCACCAGCTATAATAACGCAACGACACTGCGCCGCGCGGTCAACAGTGTACGCCGCCAAACCTACCCGGTGGCGGAGATTCTCGTCGCCGACGATGGCTCGACGGACGACAGCCGGGTGCTACTCGAAACGCTGGCCAAAGAGGATCAGCGGGTGCGCCCGTTGCTGCGCGACAACAACATGGGCGTTTCGGCGAACCGCAACGACGCCATCCGCCAAGCGCGCCACGCGTTCGTGAGTCACGTGGACGGCGACGACGAGTTCCATCCGGAGAAGATCGAACGCGAGGTGCGCGCGCTGCAGGGCCGGGCCGATTCCGTGGCATTCAGTGACACTATCCGGATTGGCCCCGACAGCTATTGGGACTGTTCATGGATGGCCGGATTGTCGGGCCGCGCCGCCGTGGCCGGGATGGTTTCGCGCCGCGCGCCCTTGCCGCGCGACATGCTGATGTCGTCGGCCCTGTTTTTCGCCGCCGGCGGCTTCAATGAGACCATCTCAATCTACGAGGATTGGGGATTCAAAATCCGACTTGCGGACAAAGCGAAGCATTGGCTGTACAGCGGCCGGCCAGGGACGATCTACCGGCCCGGCGGCCTTTCCCAGGCCGGGCACGCGAAGCATGTGCATGGCGGACTGTGGATCTTGTGCAACGATGCGGCGAATGTGATCGCGGCGCGCCGGTGCAACGGCGCGGCCTTCGCGGGCCTCCTTAGACTGATGAAGATCGAGACCGATCCGGATCTGCTGGCCACCGAGCCGTTCGAAGATTCGCTGGGACCCAAAATCAGCATCGTGTTCGATCAGATCCGCATGAGCCTTCTGGAGAAACCTGCGACCGCTTACACCACTGCGCAAGAGTTCTTCGATCCGCTCAACCGGCTCGTCTCGACGGTCGGCATGGCAATCGGCGCCGCGCGGTAGCGGTTTAAGCCGGCGTTAAGACGCCATTTTATATGCTGATTCCATGCCGGAATTTATCGCCAGTATCGGGACAAACTGCGAAGTTGCGTTCAACATCCGCAATACATTTGCGATCGAACAGGCGTATCCATTCGACTGGTGGTTCACACCCGTACAAGCCGTCGCGGCCATTTTGCGCGATCGATTCGACCTTAGCGTGGAGGAGAGCAATCTCTCGCATACCACGACGCCGGAAAGCGTCTTGAACCACAAATACGGATTTCTTCATCATCACGACTTTCCACGCGGCGAAGGCGAACGTGTGCTGCCGCAGTGGCGCGACGAGATTCCGACCGTTGCCGCCAAGTATAGGTTTCTCGGCGACCGTTTTATCGCGAACGGGGAAAGGGCGGATTCGGCCCTGTTCATCCTGAACGGGGATGGGACGCATCGCGCCTATACGTCGCCACGACCGTTGGACGAAAGCGTCTACGCGGAGATCGTGGCCGTGGCTCAGGATCTCTTTCCGCGTACCCGCATCACGCTTGCCATTTTCAATGGTCAATCGGAACCGTTGGTGGCGGCCGTGAAGGCCGCGGAAGCGGACCCCCGCATCGTTGTGGCGGGCCCAGTGAAAGATTACGGCGACCGGATGCAGGGCCGTCTCTTCGCGAAATCCCTGCGCGGATGGTCGGAAGCTTTGATGGCCGTTAGGACCGCCGCGTTCGGAACCGTTTAAACGCCGCGCATCTCGAGATGCCAATTCCAGGCGTCCTCGATCTG
>CANJEU010000385.1 GCA_947473445.1 Fidelibacterota bacterium
AACCCGCACGCGTATCAAGCGACGCCAGCGCCAGCATCATCGCAAGGCGCGTGCCCGTGACAGCAAAAGCGATCACACCGGCGATGGCGAAAGGAACAACGACGGCGATGGCCGCGAGGTCGCCGAACTGGGATTTCACCGTGGCGCTCAGCCCGGCCACCAGCGCGCCCGCCAGCCCGAACGGCACAATCAGCCCGATGACCAGAAGGATCTGCCAAAGAAGCAAACGCACCTCAAGACGGCCTAGCGTGAACACCGGCCGGGCCGTGGCCTCGTGCTCGCCGTACGTAACAATGCGATACCAGGTCACGGTCGGCGCCAGGAAAATCAGCATCTGCACGATGGCGATGGCGAAGAGCTCGATAGACGGTTCACTGGTCGACACCTCGAACCAGATCATCGCCCATGACGCGATCATGCCGATCACCAGAGGAATGGCGCCAAAGCGCAGGGCCAGCCGGCGGTGGCGCCAGCAATAGTCCATCGCATCCATCGCCGTTTGCCAGACGGGAAACGTTGCAGGAAGTGTATTCAACGGGGCCGTCCTCTCGCAGATGCGAGTTACCTTAGAAGTTCACGCCATTGTTTTCTATCTTAGTTGTAACCCCGGATTGTCGGCCTCGCGTAGACCGGGATATGCTTTGCCCGGGCCGTGGTTTTCGCCCGCCCCTTCCGAATTCCCCAAAGGGACTCTCATGCTTCGCATTATTGCTTCGCTCGTCGCCGCTGTCATTTTTGTGGCCGCGCCGAACGCCCATGCCGAGGTTTACGGCGCGCAGACTTTCACCCTCGCCAACGGCATGCAGGTGGTGCTGATCCCCAATCACCGCGCGCCCGTCGTCAGCCATATGGTTTTTTATAAAGTCGGCTCCGCGGACGAGCCGCCCGGTAAATCCGGAATCGCGCACTTCCTTGAGCATCTTTTGTTCAAAGGCACGCCGCGCTTTCCGGAAGGCGCCATGACCGACATCGTCGCGCGCAACGGCGGCAATCAGAACGCCTTCACGACCTACGACTACACCGGTTACTACCAAAACATTGCCGTCGACCGTCTTCCGCTGATGATGGATATGGAAGCCGACCGCATGCGCAATCTGATCCTCACCGAAAAGGAAGTGGTCACCGAGCGCGAAGTCATCATCGAAGAGCGCCGCATGCGCGTGGACAACTCGCCCTCCGCGCTGCTCGGCGAACGCATGGCCGCCGCGCTATGGATGACCAACACCTACGCCATCCCCATCATCGGCTGGCAGCACGAGATGCGCGGCCTCACGGCGGCGGACAATCTCTCGATCTATAACGCTTACTACGCCCCTCATAACGCGATCCTCGTCGTCGCCGGCGACATCACGATGGATAAACTCAAACCGCTGGCCGAGAAGTATTACGGTGCCGTCCCCAAGAGCGGCGAGTCCAAGCCGCGCGTGCGACCCACGTTCCTTTATCAGAAGGCCGACACGCGCATCACGTTGCATCACGAACGTGTCACGCAGCCCTCGTGGAGCCGTCAGATCATCGCGCCCAGCTATAACGTCGGCGATCGCGCCGATGTGCATGCGCTCGAAGTGTTCAGCGAGATTATGGGCGGCGGATCCACGACCAAACTCTACCGCCGTCTGGTCGTCGACGAGCAGGTCGCCGCCGGCTTTAGTGCCGGTTACGACGGCGAAGCCGTCTCCTACGGGTCGTTCTATATCTCCGTCACCCCCAGCCCAGGTGTGACCATCGAGCAATCCGAAGCCGCCTTCGACAAGGCGCTCGCCGATTTCCTCGCACGTGGCATCACCCAGGCTGATGTCGATCAGGCCAAGGCCCGCTTTGCCGCCCGCCTTGCCTTCGCCAAGGACTCGCCCATGTCCGCCGCCCGCGGCGTCGGCACCTCCATGGCGGTTGGCATCAGTCTCGATGACATCGAAAACTGGCCCGATGCCGTCAATAAGGTAACGCTCGCGCAGGTGCTGTCCGCCGCGCGCAAGCTGTTCACCGAGAATTCCACGGTCACGGGCGTCTTGCTGCCCGAACCGCAACAGGTCGCCGCAGGAGCCGCGCCATGAGCCGCCCCTTCAATCGCCAGCTGAACAAGGTCTTTTGCCTCGTTCTCGCGGCCGTCTTCTTCGCCGCGCCGGCTTTCGCCATCACCGTACGCGAAGTGAAAAGCCCCGGCGGCATCACGGCCTACCTCGCCGAGGATCACACCACACCGATCATCGCGATTACGTTTGGCTTCAAGGGCGGTTCGGCGATCGACCCGGACGCCAAGCTTGGTCTCTCCAGCATGGTCACCTCTCTCCTGGATGAAGGCGCGGGCACGCTCGATTCCTTCGCCTTCCAGACCGAACTGCAGGACCGCGCCATCACTCTGCGCTTTGGCGCGGATTCCGATTACGTCACCGGCAATCTCGTCACCACCACGCCGAACGCGCCTAAGGCTTACGAACTTCTGCGCCTGGCCATGACGCAGCCGCGTTTCGATCAGGAACCGGTGGAACGTATCCGCCGCCAGATCCTTGTCGGCATCCAATCAAGCCTCGAAAACCCCGGCCGCATCGCCGGCCAGCGCCTGATGGAAGAAATGTTCGGCAAGCATCCTTACGCCCGCGAGGATGACGGCAGCCCGGAAACCATCAAGGGCATCACCACGGACGATCTGCGCGGTTGGGTGAAAAGCCGCCTCGCGCGCGACCGCCTGCTGGTCAGCGCCTCAGGTGATATCACCCCAGCCCAGCTTGCGCGCACCCTCGATCAATTATTCGGCGCGCTTCCCGCCACCACCGGCCTCAACGCCGAAGTGTCGCCCGCGCCGGTCATCGGCACGGGCAAAATCATCCGCATCAACAAGAACCTTCCGCAGAGCATGATTTACATCGGGCAGAAGGGCCTGCTGCGGAAGGATCCCGACTGGTACAAGGCCCAAGTGGTCGACTACGTCTTCGGCGGCGGCAGCTTTGCCTCGCGCCTCATGGATGAAGTGCGCGAGAAGCGCGGTCTTGCCTACAGCGTCGGAACGGGCCTTGCCCCTTACAGCGCCGGGGCCATGATGATGGCGTCCGTCGGCACACGCGCCGACCAAGCCGATGCAAGTCT
>CANJEU010000386.1 GCA_947473445.1 Fidelibacterota bacterium
CGCGGATGGCATCGCGTCGTACACGTCAACCGACGCCCCGCCGCGCGCGAGCACATCGGAGGCCATGAGACCCGCGGGCCCCGCGCCGATAACGACTGCGCGGCCCTTAAACATCGCGGTGGACTTTAGCGTTGCCGTCCCTCCGGATCGCGTTTAGAATAGAACAAAAGAAGAACATTAATGCTCAGCCCCTTGGAAAAGCTTGGTATTCTCGCCGACGCCGCAAAGTACGATGCCTCGTGTGCGTCGAGCGGAACCGAGAAGCGAAAGGCCGACGCGCAGTCCCTCGGCTCGACCAGCCCTGGAATGGGCATTTGCCACGCCTACGCGCCCGATGGGCGCTGCATATCACTCCTGAAAGTTCTGCTCACCAATTACTGCAGCTTCGACTGCCATTACTGTGTCAATTGCGTGTCGAGCAATGTTCCGCTGGCCCGCTTCTCGATCCAGGAAGTCGTCGAGCTGACTCTCGGCTTCTACCGGCGCAACATGATCGAGGGCCTATTTCTGTCCTCGGGCATCATCCAAAGCCCCGACTACACGATGGAACAGGTGGTGGCAGTGGCGCGCAGCCTGCGCACCGAACATGGCTTTCGGGGTTATATCCACCTCAAGACGATCCCGGACGCGGACCCTTTGCTGCTTGCGGAAGCCGGCCGCTACGCCGACCGTCTGTCGATCAATGTTGAACTGCCCGCGCCGCGCGCGCTGGCGGAACTCGCGCCACAAAAGGACGCGACGCGGATCCGCAAGGCGATGGGCACCATGCGCCTTCACATCGATGATGCGCGTGAAGCCAAAGCCAAGTCGACGAAGGCGCCACGTTTTGCCCCGGCCGGCCAAAGCACGCAGATGATCGTGGGCGCTGAGCCGTCGACCGACGCGGAGATCATCGGCACCAGCCAGACCCTCTACGCCAGCTATGGTCTGTCGCGGGTCTATTACTCGGCCTTCAGCCCGATCCCCGATGCTAGCCGCATGCTGCCGCTGACCGCGCCGCCGCTGATGCGGGAGCATCGGCTGTATCAGGCTGATTGGCTGTTGCGGTTCTACGGATATACCGCTCAGGAAATTAACTCCGCCGCGCCGGGGGGTATGCTTGATCTCACCTTCGATCCGAAGATGGCGTGGGCGCTGGAGAATCGCGCCGACTTCCCGGTGGATATCAACACAGCACCCCGGGAAAAATTGTTGCGCGTGCCGGGCCTTGGCGTGCGCACGGTCGAACGCGTACTCGATATCCGCAAATACCGCAAAATTCGAATCGCCGACCTCGCGAAACTTTGCAGATCTTTAAAAATGATTCTGCCCTTCGTTGTGTGTACCGATTGGCGGCCCAAAGCTTTGACGGATTCTCTCACGCTACGCGATCGCTTAAAGCCGGGCGCGCAGCAGCTGGCGCTGTTGTGATGCACAGCGCCGTTCTTTCGCACACCGCCGACGTGACCGGCTGGCGAAAGGCCGCCCGTGAAGCCATCGCGCTTAATGCGCGGCCCGATGAGGTGGTCTGGGCGGTGACGGGCGGACAATCGAATATTCTGGCCACACCGTCCGTCTCCGCCGCGCCCATCGCGTTTAAAGTTCCGCGGCGCTTTATCGACTTGGCGGGAAACGTGCTTCTACATCGCGATCCGGAACGTTTCGCGCTCATGTACCGCTTGCTGTGGCGCATCCGCGAACAGTCGGAACTTTTAAGCGACGCCGTCGACCCGGACGTATGGCGCGCCACCAAAATGGCCAAAGCGGTGCATCGCGACATCCACAAGATGCATGCGTTCGTGCGCTTCAAGGAAGTGCAAGACTGCGACATGACGTTATGGCTCGCCTGGTTCGAACCCGACCACCACATCCTCGAAGCCGCGACGCCCCATTTCGTCGATCGGTTTACCTCTATGCATTGGAGCATTCTTACGCCGGAACGCAGCGCGGCGTGGGACGGTACCAACCTGACGTTCGGCCCCGGGGGCGCGCGTAGTGCGGTGCCGGAATGGGACCGGCTCGATGAACACTGGCGCACCTATTACCGGAACATCTTCAATCCCGCGCGCCTGAAGATCGGCGCGATGACGAAGGAGATGCCGAAAAAATACTGGCGCAACCTGCCCGAGGCGTCCGAGATCCCCGATCTCATTCGGATCGCCGATGGGCGGATGCAAAACATGGTGGCGGCCGAGGCAACCGTCCCCTCGCCCATGACCGCAGTCGAGGATCGCAAGCGCGTTGCCGCAGCGCCTGCACATCTGCCGGCCCTCGCCTCTGATATCGGCGCCTGCGCGCGGTGCCCGATTGGGGCGTTCGCGACTCAAGCGATGCTCGGCGAAGGCCCGACAAAGGCGGAAGTCATGATCGTCGGTGAACAACCGGGCGATCAGGAAGACTTAGTGGGCCGTCCCTTTGTAGGTCCCGCGGGCAAGATTCTCGACAGCGCCCTCGCCAGCGCGGGGCTCGACCGCCGCAGCGCTTTCGTCACCAATGCCGTGAAGCATTTCAAATTCGAACCCCGCGGCAAACGCAGGATTCACAAATCGCCCTCAGCGGGCGAGATCGACCATTGCAGATGGTGGCTGGCTCGAGAGCGGGACACCGTGAAACCCAAGCTCATCATTGCGCTGGGCGCGAGCGCGGCGCGTGGGGTGATAGGCCGCCCTGTAACGATCGGCCACCTACGCGGCCGGGTGATGCCCCTCGAAGATGGCGCTCATCTTCTGGTGACTGTGCACCCGTCGTATCTTCTGCGACTACAGGATGACGCGGCGCAGCGGTTGGAAACAGAGCGGTTCATCGCCGATTTGACGCAGGCGCGGCAGTGGCTTTCACAGGCCTCGTAAAAGCAGATGGTCCCGCGCCGCAGTTGGCGCGGGACCATGCTCGTCGTGCTATTTCATCGTCGGGATGAAGAAGTCGGCGCCGGCGCGGATACCGGTCGGCCAGCGAGACGTGACTGTCTTGATCTTGGTGAAGAACTTCACGCCTTCAGACCCGTGCTGGTTGGTGTCACCGAACGCGGAGGCTTTCCAGCCCCCGAACGTGTGGAAGGCCACCGGCACCGGGATGGGCACGTTCACGCCCACCATGCCG
>CANJEU010000387.1 GCA_947473445.1 Fidelibacterota bacterium
CGCCGACCGATGAAGAGATCGCCGTGTGCCTGCCCTTCGTACGCCGGCATATCGAGCTCGTGAATCCGGCCGTGCTCGTGCTGGTCGGCGGGCTTTCCTGCAAGACGCTCCTGAACACCACGATGGGCATCACGCGCGTGCGCGGCCGCTGGCAGGATTATCAGTCGCCCGGTCTGCCCGCGCCGATCCCGGCGATGCCACTGTTCCATCCGGCCTATCTCTTGCGCTCGCCGCAGCAAAAGCGCGCTACGTGGCGCGACCTGCTGACCATTCGCGAGCGCCTCGATCAAGCGCTGGCTTAAACCCAACTTTGAAGAGTCCGCCGCCATGGGCATCGACGAGAACAAGACATTCATTCCCATCAACATCGCCGTCCTCACGGTGTCCGATACGCGCACGCTCGAGACCGATACGTCGGGCCAGACGCTGGTCGATCGCCTGACGGGCGCGGGCCACAAACTCGCGGCGCGCGTGCTGTTGAAGGATGATGTCGATCTTATCGTCGCGCAGCTCGAAGCCTGGGTGAAGGATCCCAACATCGACTGCATCATCACCTCGGGCGGCACCGGCGTGACGGGCCGCGACGTGACGCCCGAAGCGTTTGAACAAGTCTGCGAAAAAGAGATTCCCGGTTTCGGCGAACTTTTTCGCTGGATCAGCTTGAAGAGTATCGGCACGTCCACCGTTCAGTCGCGCGCCACGGCCGGCGTCGCCAACGGCACCTATCTCTTCGCGTTGCCCGGGTCGACCGGCGCGGTAAAGGACGGGTGGGATGAGATTCTTAAATACCAACTCGACGCTCGCCATAGCCCATGTAATTTTGTCGAACTGATGCCGCGCCTGAAAGAACACGTCAGGAAAGCGAAGTAAGAGCGGTGCGTAGGGACAATGCCGAAGCTTCCGAACTTCAAATTTGAGAAAGCGGTTCTGAAGCGGCTGCCGGACGCCATTATCGTCGGCGTCGACGAGGCCGGATGCGCGCCGCTGGCCGGGCCCGTGGTTGCGGGCGCGGTCATCCTCGATCAGAAAAAACTTCCCAAGTCCCTGCGTCAGGGGCTCGACGATTCAAAGAAGATCCCGTTCGAAAAGCGCGAGGAGCTTTACGGCATCCTCGTCTCCTGCGGCGCAGCGGTCATCGGTATGGGCCGCGCGGAAGTGCACGAGATCGAAAGCTACAACATCTTGAACGCCGCGCACCTTGCGATGCGGCGCGCGGTGGCTTCGCTCAATCGCATCGCGACGTTTGCCCTCATCGACGGCAACCGCACGCCCAAAGACTTTCCGTGCGCGCTTGAAACGATCGTGAAGGGCGACGGCAAGTCGCTGTCCATCGCGGCGGCCTCGATCATCGCGAAGGTGACGCGCGATCGCTATATGGTCGAACTCGCGCGCGAATATCCCGGCTATGGCTGGGAGCGAAATGTAGGCTATCCGACGCCCGATCATCGCAAGGCGATTATGGCGCTGGGCCTCACGCCCCATCACCGCAAAACCTTCGGCACGGTGAAGAAGCAACTCCAAGGGCCCGAACCGATCCAGGTCGATATGTTCTAAGCGCGCCCGCGCTTTTGACTCTTTCATCGCGAATATTCGCAATTCCCTCCCCGCCATCGCTACAGGTTGAGTCGAAAGATTCGCCGCGACTCTACATGTTGGGTTCACGATATGGACCTCTTTACGGCCTAGTAACCCTTTGATTCTAATGATTCTTCCAGCGACGGGTTCTTCCGGTGTTCTGAGCAGCGCCGCGTTAAAGAAGCATCCGCGTGAATAAAAATGACCTGCCCCAGCTCCGGAGTCTTCGGGGTTGAAGAAGGTGGGGAGGGAAAGTCCGCTTTTTCAGGGGCGCACGCTTTCCCAAAGAAGAGTCGAGAGATCAGAGGACGTGACATCGCATGCCCGCGGCTAAACCGCTGAAGCCGAATCACATCTACAACGGCGATTGCGTAGAGATCATGGGACGTATGCCCGAAGGCAGCGTCGATATGGTTTTCGCCGACCCTCCCTATAACCTGCAGCTCGGCGGCGAGCTGACGCGGCCCGATAACTCACGCGTCGACGGCGTCGACGACGCGTGGGACCAATTCAGCAACTTCAAGGCCTACGACGACTTCACGCGCAGCTGGCTGACCGCGGCGCGGCGCGTGATGAAGGATAACGGCTCGCTGTGGGTCATCGGCTCGTACCACAACATCTTCCGCGTGGGGTCGATCCTTCAGGACCTTGGCTTCTGGGTGCTCAACGACATCGTGTGGCGCAAGACCAATCCGATGCCGAACTTCCGCGGCACGCGCTTCACCAATGCGCACGAAACCATGATCTGGTGCTCGAAGTCCAAGGACGCGCGCTACACCTTCAATTACGACGCCATGAAGAACCTCAATGAAGGGCTTCAGATGCGCAGCGATTGGACGCTGCCGCTGTGCACGGGCGATGAGCGCTTGAAAGGCGCGGACGGCAACAAACTGCATCCGACGCAAAAGCCTGAATCGCTGCTCTATCGCGTCATCACCGCGGCCACAAAGCCCGGCGATCTCATCATCGATCCCTTCTTCGGCACCGGCACCACCGGCGCCGTCGCGAAGTATCTCGGCCGCAATTACATCGGCATGGATCGCGACGAAAACTATATCGCCGGCGCGCGCGAGCGCATCGCGGCTGTGAAACCCATTTCGGACAAGAAGATGCTTATTACGCCCTCCAAACGCACCGAGCCCCGCATTCCCTTTGGAACGGTGGTCGAACGCGGCCTGCTTATTCCCGGCACGGTTCTGTCCGATCCCTCGGGCCGCTTCACCGCCAAGGTGCGCGCCGACGGTACGTTGATTTCAGCCGACTACCGCGGTTCGATCCATCAGGTGGGCGCGCTGGTGCAGGGCGCCCCGGCTTGCAACGGCTGGACCTTCTGGCACGTGAAACTGGGCAACTCGCTTGTTGCCATCGACGTCTTCCGCCAGAAAGTGCGCTCGGAAATGGGACCGGCGCTGCAGTAGACGCGGTACCTTTTTGGTCATCCTGGGCAAAGCCCAGGATCCAGAGTTCCAAACACCGTAGGCAGAGTTTATCAACCCTGGAC
>CANJEU010000388.1 GCA_947473445.1 Fidelibacterota bacterium
CCTCACCCCTGCGCAACGCGCGCGCTGCGACGAAGTCCTTAGCCAGCTCTACGCAAAACCCGGTGTGGTCCCGAACGCGGATCAAGCCCTCGCCCTCGAACAGCGTTTCTCGCGGGATAAGGCGCTTCAGGACCTGCCCTTGCTGCGCGCCTGTTATCGCCAATCCGGACCCGATCCGCTGTGCTTCGTGCGCGGATACGAAGCCCTGGTCGGGCCCGCCGCGGCGCGCGATCCGGTCATGAATTTTTTAGCCGATCCGCTGCGGCCGCGCTGAAACCATCGCCCGACTTTCCGCAAGGCTTGATGCGGATCAATCACATTGAGAGTCCACGCATCTATTTTATCACCCGGAAGTCCCGCCGGGCCGCAAGCCGTTGAGGTAGGAATTCGTCTGGGGGATGCGCGGTGACAGTATTTGACTCCCGATGGCGCGGAAGACTTCGCACCAGGGCGATTCTATCAGCGTTGCTGACGGCGGGTGTTGTCTCGTTCTTCTCCGGGGCCTTGCGCGCCGATGCCAACCAAGACGCGCTCATGGCCTATCAACGCGGCGATTATGTCGCGGCGTTGAATTTGTATCGGCCGCTCGCCAATCGCGGCGACGCCATGGCCAGCTACAATCTTGGCGTTTTGTACGCCAAGGGTCTGGGCGCGCCGAAGGATTTCGCGCAAGCGCATCAGTGGTACTTGAAGGCCGCCGACCAGGGGCATGCGCAGGCTCAATTCAGTCTCGGGGCCATGTATTTCGCGGGCCTTGGCGTTCCAACCGACTATGCCGAGGCGGTGAAGTGGTATCGCAAGGCCGCCGACCAGGGCGATCCGGGGGCGCAGAACAGCCTCGGACTCATGTACGATAAAAATCGCGGCGTCGCGCAGGACTATGTCGCGGCGATCGGCTGGTTCCGCAAAGCGGCAGATCAGGGATTTGCCGCGGCCCAAAACAATCTCGGCTTTATGCATGATAAGGGACGCGGCACGCCGCAAGACTACGCGCAAGCCGCGCAGTGGTACCTTAAGGCCGCGGATCAAGCCTATGCCGAGGCGCAGGAGAATCTGGCGCTTCTCTACGCTAAAGGCCTCGGCACGCCGCCCGATCTCGTTCAGGCGCACAAATGGTATGCGCTCGCGGCCCTCAACTACCGGCCCGAAGAAGCCAAGCAGCGCGCTTTGGCCAAAAAAAGATATGAAGCCCTTGAAGCCAAGATGACCGCGAAGCAAGTCGCCGATGCGCGGGCCGCGGCGGCGGCGTGGCGGGCTAAGAAGTAATGGACTGCGTCTCCGGCTTGAAGCGACGCGTTGGCCCGATCACACGCGGCCGCGTCTAGCGGCTCTTCAGCGCATGGGGCGGCGCCAGGGCATGCCACTGGCCCCAGTCTGCGCCATTGTCGGCGGCTTCGACTACGATCTCGCGCGTTCCAGGCGGCAGGGCGATGCGCAAATAGGTCCAGCGCGGTGAAATCGTCGGCGGCGCCGCTTTCCAAATTTCCTGGCCGCTGCCTTTGTCCGTCACCCGGATCGATTGATGATCAACCGAAGGCCCCGTCGCGTAGGGGATCACGATCTCGCTTTGCCCCTCCACGTTGAGGGTCATGCGGATCGTTCCTTTATTCGCATCCGCGCCCGACCACGATCCAAAATACCGCGCGGGCGCCAACGTCACCGCCGAGGGAAACGCGCCGCGTTCGGTCCATGCGGCGTCCGCCTCAAACCCCAGCACATCAAGCGGCGCGCCGGTGTCGCGCGGATCGACAACATCCTTGCGCGCCTCGCACGACGCGGGGTCGCCATCGCGGAACAGATAAATAATCGTCGGCGTCACATAGGTGTGCAGGCTGCTCGTCGGCACATAAGCGAATTTCGAGACGTAACGCCCGACCTCGGCAAATCCGGTAGCCGCCGTGACACGCGGCAGCGCCGCATCGCTACGGTCGCTGTGAAAGTGAATGATCTCGATCAGCCACGGGCCGCAGGTATGGAAACTTCCCCCGCCGAGGCTGGCGTAGTTTTCGTCCGCGCTCAGGGGCGTGACCTCGGAGCCATAGGTCTGCACCATGCGCAGACGCAGCTGGCGAAGCTCTTCCCGGCTTTTGCCGCTGACTTCATCGGCAAGAAGCAGGGTGCTGGTCCGCAGCGCTGGCGCCAGCGCGGCGATCAGAAGCACGGCGAGCGCGACCGGCCGCAGCACCTTCGCCCGGCCGGCCGTCAGGCGCGTCAGCACCTCCACAAGGCCAAAGGCGGCGAACATCAGCACCACCGGCATGAGATGGCTGAAGTTGCGCTCAAAGAAGGTCGGCATGGTGGCGAACCATCCGGCGAAGACGCTGATGCACAGGAACGTTCCGAGCGCGCGGAAATTCTGGCGCGCCGCGGCCCAAGCCGCGCCGGCAAGACTGAGCAGCAGCACCGGCGCTCCGGTGGTCGCGGCGAAGTAGCGCGCCACATAGCCCAGGCGATCGAGCACGGAGGCTTCACCCAGGCCATAAGGCCACTGCGGCGCGGCGTACTGCGCCACCAGGAACGCGACACCCTGCAGGTAATCGTGTGGATTGACGAAAGCGAACGGCGCCCCAACCGCAACGCCCACCGCCACCCCCGGCGCGGCAGCCGCCAGCCGGCGCGGAAACTCCCGCGCGGCGCGCCTTGCGTATTCGAGCAGCCCCTCCCAAAACCCCGCATGTGGCGTGCCGATATTCTCGGGAAGAAACAGAAGGGGCAATAACGCCACCATCGTGATCTTAGTCGCAATCAAGACGCCCGCCGCCACGGCGATCAGGAATGCGCCCATGAACCGTCGCGAGGCGCTTCCCAGCACCAGTACTAGGGTCAGCGCGGTGACGAAGGCCTCCGGCCGCGCGTAGAACGCGTCCTGCGTCAGCAGCGGATTGACCGTCACCAGCATCATCGCCACCAGCGCGGTGGGTGTTCCAAACAACCGCCGGCCCGCCAGGAACGTCAAAGCCGCGGCCGCGATCGCCAAAATCGCGCTCCAAAAACGCAAGGCCGCAAGGGTGTCGCGCGCCGCCCCGTGCAGGGTCTTCCACAGCCCGTCGATCGCCGCGGCGCTCAGGTTGTAG
>CANJEU010000389.1 GCA_947473445.1 Fidelibacterota bacterium
CAGAAACCCAACCCGTTCCCCATGACGATTTTCCAGAATGTCGTTTCTCCACTGAAGGTCGACGGCGTGCGCGACAAGACGGTGCTTGAAGAAACGTGCGAGCGCGCACTGCGCAGCGCAGCGCTGTGGAACGAGGTCAAAGACCGTTTGGATCAAAGCGCGCTCGGTCTTTCGGGCGGCCAACAGCAAAGATTGTGCATCGCCCGGGCGGTCGCCGCCGATCCGGAAGTGCTGCTGATGGACGAGCCTTGTTCCGCACTCGATCCCATTGCCACGGCGAAAATCGAGGATCTCATCAGCGAACTCACTGGTCACTACTCCATCATCATCGTGACCCACAACATGCAGCAGGCCGCGCGTGTGTCTGACAACACCGCGTTTATGTATCTCGGCCGGCTGATCGAATACGGCGATACGGAAGTCGTGTTCCAAACGCCTAAATCAGGAAAGACGCAGGACTATGTCACAGGTCGTTTCGGCTGAGCGCACACTTGAATCCGGACTTCGGGGTAAACTTATGAAACCGACAGTAATGATCGTTGAGGACGAAGCCTCGCTCGTGACCATGCTTCGCTACAACCTCGAGAAGGAAGGCTACAACGTCACCGAAGCCAGCGATGGCGAAGAAGCCATCACCGTTGCCGGCGAGACCCCGCCCGATGCCGTCATCCTCGACTGGATGCTGCCGCGCATGTCCGGCATTGAAGTGTGCCGGCAGCTTCGCCGAAAGACTGAAACCCGCCATGTGCCGATCATCATGCTCACGGCGCGTACGGAAGAAACCGATAAGGTGCGCGGCCTCAATGTCGGCGCCGACGACTATCTCACCAAACCGTTTTCGATGCCCGAGCTGGTCGCGCGTGTGCGTGCGCTGCTGCGCCGTGCCAAGCCCTCGCAGAGCAAGGGACAGCTCACCTTTGGTGACATCGTTCTTGATCTCGACGCACACCGGGTTACGCGCGGGGGCAAGTCGATCCACCTCGGTCCCACGGAATTCCGTCTCCTGCAGTACCTCATGGAACGCCCAGGCATGGTATTCTCGCGCGAAGAACTGCTGAACGGCGTCTGGGGTCCGGACATTTACGTCGAACCGCGCACGGTTGACGTGCATATCCGGCGTCTGCGGAAGGCGCTTAACGCCAGTGACGGCGCGGACGTGATTCGCACCGTACGCGCGGCCGGGTATTCGCTGGACGACGCAGTCGCCTAGTTAGAACCGATACGGTAGTGGCCGGTTGAAACCGACCGCTCCGGTGTTTATGTCTATTCCTTAAGGGTTTTGAAGCTGGGCCAGTTTCGGCCCGGCGCCTTTGAAGGGGTAAACGTCACATGGATCACGCCGCAACGTCGTTCATTACGACTGTTGCGATCGCCTTCATGGTCGCCTTTGCGTTCGGCTTTATCGCCCAGCGTCTCAAGCTTTCCCCGATCGTTGGGTATTTGATCGCCGGCGTTGCGGTCGGTCCTTACACCCCCGGCTTCGTGGTTGATGCCGAACTCGCCGCTCAATTCGCCGAGGTCGGGATCATCCTCCTGATGTTCGGCGTCGGGCTGCATTTTTCCATCAAAGACCTCCACGCCATCCGCGGCATCGCCATCCTCGGCGCGGTCGTTAAAACGGTCATCGTGGCGGGCCTGACCTTCACCGCCGCGCGCTATTGGTGGGACTGGAGCATCGGCGCCAGCCTCATCTTCGCCATCGCCCTATCGGTTGCCAGCACCGTTGTCATGACGCGCGCGCTCGAGGAGCGCCACCAACTCGAAAGCCATGAGGGGCGTATTGCCGTCGGTTGGCTGATCGTCGAGGATTTGATCATGGTTATTGCCCTTGTGCTGTTGCCCGCCGCTGCAGGTGTCTTGCGCGAAGGCGCTATGCCTGCTGACGAACTGGTGGGCCTCACGTCCACGCTTGCCCTGGCAATAGGAAAAATTGTTGTTTTTGGCGCCGTCGTCATCCTGATCGGCCGCCGGGTTGCGCCATGGATTCTCGCGCAAGTCGCGGGAACCGGTTCTCGCGAACTCTTTACACTCGCCGTTCTCGCGCTGGCCTTCGGCATCGCCTACGGGTCGTCGGAACTTTTTGGCGTTTCGTTCGCCCTCGGCGCTTTCTTCGCGGGCATGGTTCTGAACGAGTCCGATCTCAGCTATCAGGCCGCGGCGGACTCCATCCCGTTCCAGCACGCTTTCGCCGTTCTGTTCTTCGTCTCCGTCGGCATGCTGTTTGACCCGCAAATCGCGATCGATCGTCCCTTCATGATTTTCGGGGCGGTCCTCGCCGTGATTGTCGGCAAGTTCCTGGTCACATTCATCATCGTCCTGGCATTCCGCTATCCTGTGCGCATCGCATTGACGGTGGCCGCGGGCCTCGCGCAGATCGGAGAGTTCTCGTTTATCTTGGCCAGCCTCGGCCTCGACCTGAAAGTCATGACGCGCGAAACGCAGAGCGTCATTCTTTCAACCGCTCTAATCTCGATCTCCCTCAACCCTTTCGTCTTTAAGTTGATAGGGCCGCTTGAGCGGATGTTCGAGCGTTGGATCTGGTTCACCGGGCTGATCGGCCGTTATACGGCGCTTCCGGCCGAATCCAAACCCGAGACGGTCAGCGATCATACGATCATCGTCGGCTACGGCCGTGTGGGCAGCATAGTAGGGGCCGAGCTGACGCGGCAGGAACAGCCCTTCGTTATCATCGAATATGACCGCACCATCGCGGACCAACTGCAAAAGGAAGGTCTCCCGGTTATTTTCGGGAATGCGTCCGCCGCCGTTGTCCTCGAGGCGGCGCATATCACGAAGGCCAAGCTGCTTGTAATCACGGTCCCGGACGGCTTTGCCGCGGGCAATATCCTCAATCATGCGCGCGCGGTTCATCCGGATATCAAAGTCATCGCCCGTACCCACAGCGAGGAGCAGCTCAAATTCCTCAAGCGACAGGGCGTCGATCTGGCCGTGATGGGCGAACATGAGCTGGCGGTGGTCATCGCCGAACATTCCCTGCGCATTCTTGGCGTGGCCGAACACGTCATTCACGACGTGCTCAGCGATCTGCGGCGCGGCGAGAGTTTCAG
>CANJEU010000390.1 GCA_947473445.1 Fidelibacterota bacterium
TGGCCGACGCCGACGGTCTCGACCAGGATGATATCGAACCCGCCGGCTTCACACACAAGGATGGCCTCGCGCGTGGCGCGCGAAACTCCGCCCAATGTTCCGCCCGTGGGCGAGGGGCGGATGAAGGCGTTCGCATCTGTGGACAGGCGCGCCATGCGCGTCTTGTCGCCAAGGATGCTGCCGCCGGTGCGCGATGAGGTTGGATCGACCGCGAGCACGGCGACCTTATGGCCTTGCGCGGTCAGCATCGTACCGAAGGCATCGATGAACGTGCTCTTTCCAGCGCCGGGAAGGCCGCTGATGCCGATGCGTAAGGAGTTGCCGGTGCGCGGCAGCAGCGCCAGCAGCATCTCCTGCGCCAGCTTCTGGTGTTCGGCGTTACGCGATTCAATCAGGGTGATGGCGCGGGCGAGTTTAGCGCGGTCGCCCGAGACGACGCCGTCCACATAGTCGGACAGCGACAGGTCAGCGCGTTTGGGTTCGGGGCTCGCCACCGTCACGCGCGTGAATGCCCCAGCGTTTGGTTGAGCTTTTCCAGAAGTCCGATGGCGGCATCGCCGATGACCGTTCCGGGCGGGAAGATCGCCGCCGCGCCGGCCTTATAGAGCGCATCGAAATCCTGCGGCGGGATCACGCCGCCCACCACCACCATGATGTCTTCACGTCCGAGCCGTTTCAGCTCGGTCTTCAAGGCCGGGACGAGGGTGAGGTGCCCGGCCGCGAGCGAGGAGGCGCCAATGATATGCACGTCGTTCTCCACGGCCTGTTTGGCGGCTTCCTCGGGCGTCTGGAACAGCGGGCCGATATCCACATCGAAGCCGAGATCGGCAAATGCGCTGGCGATGACCTTCTGGCCACGGTCATGGCCGTCCTGACCCATTTTCGCGATCAGGATACGCGGGCGGCGGCCTTCCTTTTCGGCGAAAGCCTCGACCAGCTTCAGAACCTTTTCCACGTTTTTCGCGCCCAATTCCTTGCGATAGACACCCGAGATCGAACGGATCTGGGCGACGTGACGTCCATATACCTTTTCCAACGCGTCGGTGATCTCGCCCACCGTCGCTTTCGCCCGTCCCGCATCGACGGCCAGAGCGAGCAGATTGCCCGTGCCGGTCCTGGCCGACTCCGTCAACGCGTTCAGCGCCGCATCGACGGCCGCCGGATCGCGTTCGGCGCGCAGCCTTTTCAGCTTGGCGATCTGCGCGGCGCGCACCGCGCTATTATCCACCTTGAGGACGTCGATGTCCTCTTTCTCGGTCATTTTGTACTTATTGACCCCAACAACAGTCTGACGGCCGGAATCGATGCGCGCCTGCGTGCGCGCGGCGGCTTCCTCGATCCGCAGTTTCGGGATGCCCGCTTCGATGGCCTTGGCCATGCCGCCGAGGCTCTCGACTTCCTGAATATGCGCCCAGGCCCTGTTGGCCAATTCATAAGTCAGCCGCTCGACATAGTAGCTGCCGCCCCAGGGATCGACCGACCGCGTCGTGCCGGTTTCCTGCTGAATGAACAGCTGGGTATTGCGGGCGATGCGCGCGGAGAAATCCGTCGGCAGCGCGAGGGCTTCGTCGAAGGCATTGGTGTGCAGGGACTGGGTGTGTCCTTGCGTCGCCGCCATGGCTTCGACGCAGGTGCGCACGACGTTGTTGTAGACATCCTGGGCCGTCAGCGACCAGCCGGAGGTCTGGCAGTGGGTGCGCAGCGCCAGCGACTTGTCGCTCTTTGGATCGAATTGTTTGATCAGCTTCGCCCACAAGAGGCGCGCGGCGCGCATCTTGGCCACTTCCATGAAGAAGTTCATGCCGATGGCCCAGAAGAACGAAAGCCGTGGCGCGAACGCGTCGATGCCCAGCCCAGCCTTCATGCCGGCGCGCGCGTATTCAACCCCGTCCGCCAGCGTGTAGGCGAGTTCAAGGTCGGCCGTCGCCCCGGCTTCCTGCATGTGATAGCCCGAGATCGAAATCGAATTGAACTTCGGCATGTTCTGAGACGTGTAGGAGAAAATGTCCGAAATGATCCGCATGCTCGGCGTCGGCGGGAAGATGTAGGTATTGCGCACCATGAACTCTTTCAGAATATCGTTCTGAATGGTGCCCGCGAGTTGCGCCGGCTTCACGCCTTGTTCTTCCGCCGCAACGATATACAGCGCCAGCACCGGCAGCACCGCGCCGTTCATGGTCATGGACACGCTCATCTGATCGAGCGGAATGCCGTCGAACAGCGTACGCATGTCGTAGATGGAATCGACCGCCACGCCGGCCATGCCCACGTCGCCGACCACGCGCGGGTGATCGCTGTCGTAGCCGCGATGGGTCGCAAGGTCGAAGGCGATGGAAAGACCCTTCTGTCCTGCCGCGAGGTTGCGGCGATAGAAGGCGTTCGAATCTTCGGCGGTCGAGAAACCGGCGTATTGGCGCACGGTCCAAGGTTGGGTGACATACATGGCCGGATAGGGACCGCGCAAAAACGGCGCGATGCCGGGCCGCGTATCAAGGAAGTCTAGCCCCGCAAGGTCGGCGCTGCTGTATAGCGCCTTCACGGGGATGCCTTCGGGCGAGTCCCACGTCAGGTCGCTGAGATTCCCCCCTGCGGCGGCGCTCGCCTTTTTCTCCCATTCCGCCGCGCTCAAGGCGCCGGAGTTTGAGGTCGACGCAAGGCCGATGTCGGCGAAGTTCGGGATGGTGCCTGCGATTTTGTTCATGGCGGCGTCCTTATTGACCGATGCCCGCGCGCGCGTTCAGCGCCTTCAGCACACCCAGCACGTCACATCCGATAAAGATGAAATCATCCACCCCCGCGCCTTTAAGCGCGGTCTCAAGTTCCCCGCCGCGCCCCGCGACGTGGAGGGCGGCCGCTCCCGCATCCCTCAAGGCTTTTGCGAGTGCGACGGCTTGTGCGGCATACAGCGCGTCGGTCGAGCAAATCACTGCAATATTGGCCCCGCTTGCCTTGAACGCGCGGACGATATCGCTCGTATCGTTGCCGCCGTCGCCGCCAACGGCCTCGAAGCCGCCGGCTTCGTAGAAGTTCTTGGCAAATGTCGCGCGGGCCGTGAAA
>CANJEU010000391.1 GCA_947473445.1 Fidelibacterota bacterium
GCGCAGACGTCCGCTGCAGGCGATTTATCTTTGTTTCAAACAGGTTAGGGCACGTGACGTGGTAAGGGCCAACATACTGGATCGACGCCGCTTTGCAATGGCTGTGGCGGCCCTTCCCCTTGGCCTACCGGCGAGCATATCTCTAGGCGTTTCTTTACTGTCGGGAACGGCTTTTGGTCAGACAACGCCGGGCCGCCCGCTGGGCGTCGTGGACGTCTATGTGGCCGAATCGGTGCCCGTCGATGTCACCGCCGGCAGCGTCGGCGAAGCGCGCGAGCGCGGGCTCACCCAGGGCCGGATTGCCGGCTACCGGCGCATTCTGGAACGTATCGTCGCACGTGAGGATCTCCCGGCCGTCCCGCAGCAGAACGCCGAGCAGATCATCGAGATGGTGCGCGAGTTCTCCATCGCCAACGAGCGGAGCTCGGCGGTGCGCTATCTCGCCGATCTTACCGTCCGGCTCAATCCCAACGCCATTCGCCAGCTCCTGCGTAATGCGGGCGTTCCGTTCACCGAAACCCTCAGCAAGCCACTCGTTGTCGTACCGGTCATGCAAATCGGGGGCGAGGCAAGCCTCTGGGGCAGCGCCTGGCACGATACCTGGATCCGCGCGGAACCGGATGGCGGGCTGCTTCCCCTGATTGTTCCAACCAGCGGCACCGACGATGTCACAGTGCAGGCCGCGCTGTCGAAAAACCCGGCCGCGCTCAGCGCGCTCGCCGCGCGGTATAACGCCGGCGGCGCCCTTGTAGTCATCGCAAGCGGCGACGGCAGCGGTCCCATCAGCATGACCTTAACCGAAGTCCGCCCGGATATGGATCCGGTCGAACTGTCCGTGACCCATTCGGCCGCGGCGGGTCAGGCCGCGCCGGAAGTCATGGCGGGCGCGGTGCAGGCCGCGGTGAACGCAGCCGCCGACAGCTGGCGCCGGCGCAATCGCGTTTCATTTGGCGTGAAAAGCCAGATGACAGCGCTTGTACCCGTCACCGACCTCAAGGATTGGCTTACGGTCAGATCGCGCCTTGGCAATGTCGCCCTGATTGATCAGGTGGACGTTCAGGCCATGACGCGCGACCGCGTGCAGGTCACGATCCATTACGCCGGCGGTGAGGAGCAACTCCGTCTCGCCATGGGCCAGCACAATCTCAGCTTCACACAGCAAAGCGGCGTGTGGGTTCTCGAAAATGCAGGCGCCGCACGCCGCGCGCTTGCTCAGCCTGGCGCTCCGTGAGTCTGGCCCACCAGCGCCAGCTTACGCTCGATCTCGGCCACCGCCCGGCGTTCGGCCGCGAGGATTTTCTCGTTGCGCCCGGGAACCGCGACGCGGTCGAGTGGATCGACCGTTGGCCCGCCTGGCCTGGGCACGCGCTCGCGTTGTTCGGCCCTGCGGGCTGCGGCAAGTCTCACCTGTCGCAAGTCTTTGCTCTGCGCAGTCGCGCGGTCGCGCTTGCCGCGCCGGACCTGACGCCCGATTTCGTCGGGGCAAGTCTTGCTCTTGCCAGCGCGTTCGTCGTGGAAGAGGCGAACCTCGCCGACGAACGGGCGCTTTTCCACCTCTTCAATGCCGTGCGTGAAAGCAAAGGTTCGCTCTTGATCACCGGTCGCGAACCGCCGGCGCGGTGGTCGACAGATCTGCCCGACTTGCGCTCGCGTCTCGCCTCAATTCCAGCCGTCGGCATCGATCCTCCCGATGACGCAATGATGGAAGCGGTTCTGGTGAAACTGCTCACCGACCGTCAGCTCGTCGTCGCGCCTGATGTGATTGCCTACGCGCTACGTCGCATGGACCGCAGTTTCGCCGCCGCGCGCCATCTAGTGGCAACGGCGGACAAGGAATCGCTGACCGGGAAGCGGCCCATCACGATCCCGCTGATCAAGGCGATCATCGGCGAGGAAAGCGCTTAGCGACTCTCGGCGGTAAGATCTTTCGGCCGTAGGTAGCGTACGAGGGTTCCCTTGCGGGGTGAGACCTCACTCCATTGCGCCACCTCAAATCCGATCGTGCATAGCGCGCCCGTCGAATACTTTTCCTTCAGCGCCGCCAGACTTTTGCCCGCACCTGTCGCGGCGCGCGCGATCATTGAAAGCGCCAGCGCGTGTGTCGCCGGATTGTGACCGATAAGCATGATGGACTGATGGGTATCTGCGACGCTGCGAATAAACGCGAGCAATTCGCCGGGCGAGACCATGTACAACTCATCATGGAATGTCGCCGGCATCCGCGGCAGCGGCTTAACGAGCAGCCGGAAGGTCTCCCGCGCCCGGGTCGCGGTCGAGCAGAATATCGCGTCCACCCGGAAATCTTCGCTCGCGAGCCGCGATCCCATGGCTTTTGCCGCAGCGGTCCCGCGAGCGTTAAGTGGGCGCTCGTGGTCGCCGAGATCGGCGTTGGCCCAGTCGGATTTCGCGTGACGTAATAGATGTAGCATTTTCATGGGCAAGGAAGGTCTATTGAGAAGGGCGGATCGTTTGATGCGGCGTGCTCATCATGATAGCCTGAATGTCCTTGGTTTATTGCACTTTTGTGAAGACCTCCGCTTATGACGCCGTCCGAGCCCGTCGCAGATACTGCCCGTCCGCGTTCGCGCGCGAAAGCGCCGGCGGTGGAATCCTTTTCCCCGCGCGAGCGGTTCATCAACCGCGAGCTGTCGTGGCTGGCTTTCAATACCCGGGTCCTCGAAGAAGCGTGCAATCCGCGTCACCCGGTGCTCGAACGGGTGCGGTTCCTGTCCATCTCGGCGTCCAACCTTGATGAATTTTACATGGTCCGCGTTGCTGGCCTGAAGGGGCAGGTGAACGCCGGCATTGGGCAAACGTCCGCCGACGGACTTACGCCCCAGGAGCAGCTCGACGTCATCAACGATGAAGTCCGTCATCTGTTCAAACTGCAAGACGAGACCTGGAACGAACTAAAGGCGATGTTGTCCAAAGCCGGCATCGCCGTTGTCGGGCCCAGCGATCTTGCCGATGGCGAGCGCCGCGAACTCGAAGCGCGGTTTCTCGAACATATTTTTCCGGTCTTTACGCCGCTCGCGGTCGATCCTGCACACC
>CANJEU010000392.1 GCA_947473445.1 Fidelibacterota bacterium
AAGAATGCCTCGACACCCACGTTGTTTTCCTCGGCCGTGCTGATGTCGTAGTTGAACGAGAGGTCCATATAGAACGTGGAATCACGATAGTTCTGATTGATCGTGACGGCCGTCGTGGTGGAAACGGGGCACCCGGTTGTACATTCGATCCACGCGCCTGCTCCGGAAACGTTGGTCTTACCGGAACTGCGGCCACGCATCGAAAGGCCCATGCTATAAGCGTCCAGCGAGTAGCGGACAGACGCGTTATACTTCCAGCGCGGGCTCGTAACGCCGGCATTCTCGATCGGCGCGTTGACACGGTTGTCGGAGTAGTCCCGCAAAGTGCGGGTGACGAGACCGCGGAACGAGAGATCACCGCTTGCGCTGTCGAACAGATCATCGAGACCCATATTGTACGCGGCTTCGATATCGTAACCGCGTGTCAGCGACACCGACGTATTGAACGGCGAAATCTGGATACGCGTGATCACATTCGCGGTACCGATTTGCCCACGCGTAATAGCTGCGCAGAACGCCTGGTTCCCTTCGAAGCAGAAGTTCACGATATTCTGCGCCGAGACGGTACCGATCGCTTCCTTGATGTCGATGTTATAATAGTCGAAGGAGGCGCTGAAGCCGGGCAGCCACGACGGCTGATACACTGCGCCGAGACCGAGCGTCAGGGCTTTTTCAGGCAGCAGCGCTGTGTTGCCGACCTGGAAACCCTGATACTGAACCGGTTGGTTGCCGTTGAAAGGATCGTTCACGCTGTTTGTATTCGACGTGCCGGCCGCAAACAGTTCATTGAGGTTCGGGGCACGAATATCGCGCGAGTAGGTGGCGCGGAAACGAAGGTCCTGCACAGGAGCCCAGGCGCCGCCCAGTTTCCAGGTGGTCACATAGCCAGAGGTGGAATAGTCGGTGGCGCGGACAACACCGTTAAACTCCAGCGATTCCGCCATCGGGGCACCCGAAAGGATCGGCACGACGGTTTCAAGATATCCTTCCGTCACGCTGTACTTGCCGCGGTTCGGAAGATAGTTGCCGACCATCCAATCGCTGACCTGCGAGGCGGGGTCGGAGATCCCGCGTACTTCTTCGCTACGGTGTTCACCGCCGAATGCGAACGACACTTCACCCGCCGGCAATGAGAACGGCGAGCCGGAGAAGTTAATCGCGCCGACGTTTTGTTCAAGGGTCTGGTTGCGCCAAGGACCGACGGCCGAGCCGGGAATTACGTCATTGAGCGCTGCCTGCGAGTTCACGCCGACACCGAGCACGTTGTAAGGCACGCAGGCCGGATCGTCGTTGGTCGTATTCGCATCGATGTTCACGCGGCAAACGATGGTGCCGTTGGGTCCGCGTACGGCATCGATCGCTTTGTTCAGGCGCGAACGTTGATAAGTCTCGGGCACCACTTCCTTGCTGCGGGAAATACCCATCTGGTAATAGGCATCCCAGGTCCAATTCGCATCGAACGCGTCAAACTCACCGTTGACTCCACCCACCCAACGCGTCACGCGGCGCGTATTGTCAGTAAAGATAGCCGGCATGTCGGGGTGCATCGTGCCGATCTGGATGGTGGTGGTGGTGGCTGGCACCGACGTCGCGATGCGCGCGGCGATTTCCGCGGGGAAAAAGGCATAGTCACGCGGAACGTTGATGTTCGCCGGATTGAACTGAGGGCAGCAGCGGCCGTAGACGTTCGAGAAGTTATAGGACGCCTGAACGAAGACCTCGAAGGCTTCGCTGAACTCATAGCTTGCCCGGCCGAAGATCGAGCGGAAATTCTGCTTGGAGTCGATCGAGTTGCCTTTCGTCTGGCGCACTTCCGAAGCGCGCCATTCGCCGCCGCGCATGTTCTGGCCGCTGACGAGGTCGCCGTACACATAATTGTAGGGCACATTGCCGGGGCCGAAAGCGATCCCTTTCAAGGGGCCAGCGGTGATCAGGCCGCCCTGTGCCCACTGCGCGCCGCCGACGCCGCTCTCAAACACCAGACGTTCCGGCACGTCACGGCTCTGGCCGGGACCAGTACCGTAAGCCGGGTTGATCATGGTTCCACGACCGGTATTCATCCAGTCACGGTTCGAGGTATCGAAGATCCCATCCTTGCGTGTGATTTCACTGCTGACGATGACGTGGCCACGGCCATCGGCGAAGGGCGTACCGCCTGTCAGCGAGACCTTCCAGTTCGCATTGTCGCCGTAAGTGGTGATACCGCCCGAAGTCTCACCTTTGAGGCCCGTGAATTCACGGTCGAGGATGAAGTTCACAACCCCCGCGACCGCGTCGGAGCCGTAAGCGGCCGAGGCGCCGCCGGTCACGACGTCGACGCGCTGAATCAGCGCCTGGGGGAAGTTGTTGACGTCGACGAGTCCCGTGACGGTTGAGGCGACCGACCGCTGACCGTCGAACAGTACCAGCGTCCGCGTCTCGCCGACGTTGCGCAGGTTCAGCGTATTGACGCCGGCGGTGCCGGCGCTGACGCTCGACTGCGACGTTGAAGGCGAGCTCGAACCTTGGAACACCGGCATCGTGTTCACATAGTCGGCGACGTTCGGTTGCGAGAAGCCCTGCATCTGTTCGGCGCTCATCACCGTCACAGGCGTCGGCGCTTGGAAGCCATCGCGCACGATGCGCGAACCGGTCACGACGATTTCATCGACAGGCGCAGCGGCGGGCGCGGTCTGCGCATAAGCCGGCGCAATGACGAGTGTGGAAAGGAGCGCTGTTGCGCTGACCGAGGCAAGCACGCGGCGCTTTACTGCGGCGCGATAACGTTGGCTCTGCGACTCAGATATCATGTCGGAAATCATAGTCCGTTCCCCTTTGCGTTGGACGGCATCCCCCGTCCGGTTATCGATGAAGCCGTAAGTCCTCCTTGAATCCGTCACGCGTCACCACGCGTATCGGTCTCGCAGGTGCCTTCTCGCGAAAACACCGCCGCTTGTTATCCAGAGAAAAATCCCCGCACTAAGCTACCCCGTTTCCCCGACGGTAGCCGCCTCAATCTGTCATCAGACTATCATACAGGATGCGGGAAAAACGCCATCTTATCAACATG
>CANJEU010000393.1 GCA_947473445.1 Fidelibacterota bacterium
CACCGTCCGCAAAAGCGCCGAGGGCGCACAGCTCGCCGTCATCGCCGGCAGCGCGCGGGCCGCGGCCGATGCGGTGTCGGCCCTGATCACCGAGGGCATCGCAGTGGCCGATTTCTCGATGGGCTCGCCCAGCCTTGATGAAGTGTTTTTCAGTCTGACCGGCCGCGACCAGACTGAGGATAGCGCCGGAGAGAAGACGCCATGACTCAAACCAATCCCACGCCGCTGAGCACAGTGCTTTTGGGGATCGCGCGCCCGAAAAAGCCGTCGGGGATTTCAAACGCCCTCGTGTTCGGATGGCGCGCGGTGCTCAAGTTCCGCTACGTGCCCGAACAGATGTTCGATCTCGTGATGACGCCCATCATGTTCACGCTGCTGTTCACCTTCGTGTTCGGCGGCGCGCTAGCAGGATCGCCCGCGGAGTATCTTCAAATCTTCGTGCCGGGCATCCTCGTGCAGACCGTGTGCTTCAACGCGGTGTATTCCGGCATGGGCCTCTCGACCGACTTGAGCAAGGGCCTGTTCGACCGTTTCCGCACCTTGCAGATCTGGTCACTTTCTCCCTTTGCCGGCCTGATGGTGGGCGATGTGCTGCGCCACCTGATCGCGGGCGTGATCATCTTGTCGATCGGTCTTTTGCTCGGCTACCGACCTGGCGCCGGAATCGTCGGGGTAGTCTTGGCGTTCCTGATGCTGTTCACCATCGGGTTCGGCATGGGATGGATTTTCATCGTGCTCGGCCTTTTGATCCGCACGCCGATGACGGTGATGACCGCGGGGTTTACGTTCCTATTCCCGCTGGTCTTCGCCTCCAACATCATGGTCGATCCCGCCACCATGCCCGGCTGGCTGCGGGCCTTCGTCGACGTGAACCCGGTGACGTTGATGACCACTGCGGTGCGCGGCCTGATGAACGGCGGCGCTGGCGTGACGGAGGTCCTGATGGCCTTGATCGCGCCCGCGGTGCTCACCGCCGTCATGGCGCCCCTGACATTGTGGCTGTACCTGCGGCGCTAGAGCCGCCGCAGACCAACACATGGGAGCACGGCCAAGCGGCTCCACGCCGTGGTGCGGGGCACTACGGGGGCACTACGGGAGCAAGACTTCCAGCAGCGGCCGGGCGGCAGCCTCCTGCAGCGGGGCTACATCGGTGAAGTATCCCTTCGCATCCGCGCCCACATTCTGACGGTTGGTCAGCAGAACGAACGCAAGCTTCGCCTGGGGAACCCCAAGCACGTACGTCCCTGTGAAGCCTGTGTGCGCAAAGGAGTCGGCGGGCATGTTCTCGGGCTGACGCCATCCGAGGTGCGCATCGGGCTTGAGGAATAGATCTACCGTCTCGGCGCGCAGATATTTTCGCCCATCGGCGACGCCGTGATTTAAGAGGAGCTCAAGCAGCCGCCGCAATTCGGGCCCGGTGGAGAAGAGTCCGGCATGACCGGCGACGCCGCCGTTGGCGTACCAAGCGTTGCCGTCATCCACTTCACCATCGAAGACATAATCGCGCCATCCGTTCCACGACGCGGGATCGCCTTTGTAGCCGTAGCCAAAGTCCGGGCCATAGACCATGTGGCGTTCGTAGCCGTTACCCGACTCAGTGACCGCGAAATTTGAAAGGCCGCGCGCCTTTGGAAGGAATCCGGTGCTCTTGAGGCCAAGCGGGGCGTAGAGCGCATTGTTGATGAACGTATCGAGTGGTTTACCGCTTGCCTGTTCGACGATCATGCCAAGCAACATGAATCCGAGATCGCTGTAGTGGAATCCCTCGCCCACGGGCCACTGCAGGGGCATCTTGCGGATCGCTTCGAACGTCTCGTCTTTATTCGCGGCCTGATAGTACAGCGGCTGCCATTGCACGAGGCCGCTTGTATGATTGAGCAGGTGGCGCACGGTGATCTTGTCGAGATCGGCGCCGCGGAACTTTGGCAGATACGCATAGACCGGCGCATCGACCTCGACCTTACCCTGATCAGCAAGGATCATGATGGCCATGGTCGAGGCCATCACCTTTGTGACCGAGGCTGCGTCAAAAATCGTCGAGACCTCCATTGCGCGCGGCGCTGGCAGGCGCTTCATATCAAAGTCATTGAGATGTGCGTAGCCGAAGGCGCGTTCGATCAGCACCTTCCCATCCACGGACACAACCATCACGGCGCCCGGAATACGTCCATCGGCCACGGCGGTTTCGACGGCGGCGACGGATTTCGCGAGGGCCGTCTCGAGGGTAGTAGATTGAGCCATAGCCTCAACAGAACTCAGGACGAGGCCGGCGGCAAGCAGGACCGTGGCCGTTTTCATGCCGACGCCCTTTTGTCGCGCGCGAGCAGGGGCAGAAAGACGAGCGCGGAAAGACTGAGGACACCCGAGAGCACGAAGAAGCCATCATACCCTATATCGCCCTGAATGGACGCCGAAGCTCCCGCGAGCAGACGCGGCAGCAGGAAAGCAAAACCCGCGAGGAACGCGTATTGCGCCGCCGGATATTTGGGGTTCACGAGCACCGAAAGGTAGACCACCAGCACCGCCGCTGCCATGCCATTGCCGAGGTTGTCGGCAAATGCGGTCACGTAAATCACGGTATCGGAGGCCGGCACGTTGGCGAGCCAGACATAGGCGGCATTGCCAAGGGCGGCAAACAGCGCCCCGAGCGCGAGCGAGCCGTGGCGGCCGAGTTTCGCGGCGGCCATGGCGCCGAGCCCGACGCCGACAATATTGGCGACGAGCGAGAGCGCCCCGTCGGCGATCCCAATCTGGGTCAAGGTATAGCCCGCTTTGGTCATCAGCGGTTTGGCCAATGTGAGGGTAAGCACATCGCCCATGCGATAGATGGAGACGAAGGCAAGAATGCCGATCGCCGAATATCCAAGCGTGCGGAAGAAATCGATATATGGACCGAGGGCGGGCGAGCGGAGCAACGCATGATCATCGGGCAGATCGCGAATGCGCGGGATGGCGATCATCATGATCACAAAGGGCAGGCCGCACAGGATCAGCACCACGCGCGTGACGTGACTTTGCGGTGTGATGCCGAGGGCCTGGGCGGCCCG
>CANJEU010000394.1 GCA_947473445.1 Fidelibacterota bacterium
CCGCGCTGACGCTTGCTGAAACGCCCGCGCCGACCAGCGAGGCCGCAGCCAAGCGACTCATCCGCGCCGCCGTGACCGAAGTGTCGAACCGCCTTGGCAATACCGTCGCCATTTGCCGCAAGTGCTACATCCATCCCGCTGTAATCGACGCCTATGTGGGCGGGACACTCGCCCCGCGTTTTAGGCGCAAGAGACGGGCGCGAAAGGACGGCCTCGAGCCCGAAGAAGGCGCGCTTCTCACCTTGTTGAAGGCCGCTTCGCGGGATGAACGTTCCTAGAGTTGGTTGAGGTTAGGTGGAACGGTCAATCCGCTCTAGGCGCTCGCCGCTCCCGTCTGGGGCGCGGGCGAGGCCACCCGGGGCGAAGTCGGAAAGCTCATGAACGCGCGGAAGCCCGGCTCCTCATAGGCTGTTTCGATCGTGCCCTGCAGTTCGTGGGTGAGTTCCAGCTTGATGAGACGAGTGCCGAAACCGTGGCGTGTCGGTTTCTTGCAGATAGGCCCTTTAGTCTCGGACCATTCGAGCGAGATTGCGCCGCTGTCTTCAGGCTCCCACTGCCATTCGAGAGTGATGACCCCATCATTGTTGGACAGCGAGCCGTGTTTGACGGCATTGGTGGCAAGTTCGTGGAAAACGATGCCGAGCGCGACCGCCGCCTTGGGTTGAATGGCGACCGGCGGCCCATTGAGGACCACGCGTGTTTTGTCTTCGATGATGTAAGGCTCGAGCGCTTCGGAGGCGACATCACGGAGCTGCACGTTGCCCCAATGCTCGCGGGACAGCAGTCCGTGCGTGCGACCCAAGGCTTCGATGCGCCTCAGGAATTTTTCCACGAAGGCTTCGGGCTCGGGTGTCGAGGCCAGGGTCTGGCGCGCCATCGCGTTCACGACGGCCAGCATGTTTTTCACGCGGTGCGAGAGTTCTTCAATCAGAATGCGCTGCTGGGCCTCCGCTGCGGCCATGGCCTCTTGATGTTCCTGCGAACGGCGCAAGGCCTGCTCGGCCGAGATCTTTTCGGCGCGCACCCGGAAGTTTTCTTCCTGCAGCTTGTGACGGATTTCCGCCTCGCGCTGCGCTTCGAACTGCTTGAGGTACAGATCGACGAAGACCGAGATTTTCGAGGTCAGAATAAACGGATCGACCGGCTTGAAAATCATATCCACCGCGCCGGCGGAATAGGCTTGTAAAAGGTGCGAGTCGTCGCGGAAGACCGCCGTCAGGAACACGATGGGGATATGACGCGTCTTTTTGCGGGCGCGGATCAAGGCTGCGGTTTCATACCCGTCCATTCCCGACATATGAAGATCGAGCAGGATGACCGCGAAGTCCTCATGCAGCAGATATTGCAGCGCCTCCTCGCCCGAGAAAGCGACCACGAGCGTCTGGTTGAGACGCTCGAGCGCGGCCGTCAATGCAAGCGAGGTGGAACGGTCGTCATCCACGATGAGGATGCGCGCCTTCGGCGCCTCCTGCACCGCCAAGGCGCGTTCCGTATCGTCGTTACGTGCTGGGCTCGAAGTCGGGACCACTCTAAAGCACCTTACCTATTCGGCCGGGAACGCGACGACATTGTCCGTGCCGGTGCGCAGAACCGGCGCCGCCTGTTCGCCGCGGGCGAACCACACACGCAAGACCGAGACAAGTTGCTCGATAACAACCGGCTTGGCGATATAGTCCGACGCGCCGGCTTCCATGCACTTCTGGCGGTCGCCTTTCATCGCTTTCGCCGTCACCGCTACGATGGGCAGCGTGGCGAAGCGCGGATTGGCGCGGATCTCCTCGATCGTTTCGTAACCGTCCATGCCGGGCATCATGATGTCGATGAGCGCAGCATCGATATCGGGAATGCGGTTCAGGAGTTCAATGCCCGAACGGCCGCTTTCGGCGTAGTGCAACTCGACCCCGTGTTCTTCGAGCGCGCTGGTGAGCGAGAAGATGTTGCGGATGTCGTCGTCAACCACCGCGATCTTCTTTCCGGCCAGCACCGGATCGCTTTGGCGCAGCTGACGCATCACATCCTGAGCATCGGTCGAGAGGCTTTCATAGGCACGGTGCAACAAGAGCGCGACCGCATCCTGCAACTCAGGCGCGTTGCGGGCCCAGCGACCGCGGGTTAGCCGCCCCTTCTGAAAGAAGACTTTTTCCTCTTCCGTGAAGTCGCGCGGGACGAACAGGATGTAGGGCAGATCTATCGCCAGCAAGTCGGCCACCACGTCGGCGATGGGCGTTTCAGACGCGGTCTGCAGATTGACGATAATACAATCGGCGCTCTCAGCGTCGATATCGTCGGGCAGTTCGGCTGAGACGCGAACCTCGGCGCCCTCGGCATCGATAAGGGAGGCAACGCCGTGTTCGGTGTTCTCCGGTTCGATGACGATGAGCGTTTTAGTGCGTTCGCGGTAAGCCTTCACGCGCTGCAGGGTGGCAAGCAGCGTATCGGGTTCGGCCGGTTTGCCCGTAACGCCAAGGGCGCCGAGGCCAAAGCCGAGCTTGGTCTGCTCATCCGCCGAGATGATATGCACCGGGATGTGGCGAGTGTCGGGGTTACGCTTGAGCAGATCGAGCAGCGCGAATCCATCCATGTCGGGCAGGCCGATATCGAGCGTGATGGCATCGGGCCGGAAGCGGCGGGCGAGCGGCAGCGCGCCTGCACCCTCGCCGGTCACCACGCCCTTGAAGCCGGCTTCGCGCGCCATTGTAAGCATGATGGAGGCGAAGTGCGGATCGTCCTCCACGATCAGAACGGTCGGCTCGCCGCGTTGGACGGTGTCACGATCATCAAGCACGCGCTCTTCGACCGTTTCCTGGTTGGCCGAGATCGCCCGCACCGTCGGCATGGACGGACGCGCGCTGACTTTGGTCGACGGCGTGAAGTTCATCGGCAGATAAAGCGTAAACGCCGATCCCTTGCCGACCCGGCTGTTGACTGTGAGTTCCCCGCCGAGCAGGCGGGTGATTTCGCGGCTGATGGAAAGGCCGAGACCCGTGCCGCCGTACTTGCGGCTGGTGGTGCCGTCCGCCTGCTGGAAGG
>CANJEU010000395.1 GCA_947473445.1 Fidelibacterota bacterium
ACCCTGCGAGAACAACAGGCCATACGCGGTGCGCAGGCTGCGGATGTCCTCACGCGAGAAACCGCGGCGGCGCAAGCCCACGATATTGAGGCCCGTCAGGCGGGCGCGGTTGCCCATGGCGAGCGCATAAGGAATCACGTCCTTCTCAACGCCCGTCACGCCGCCGATCATCGCGTGTTTGCCAATGCGAACATACTGATGCACACCCGATAGGCCGCCGATGATGGCGAACTCGCCGATCTCGACGTGACCGCCGAGGGCGACGTTGTTCGTCAGGATCACGTGGTCGCTTATAATGCAGTCGTGTGCGACGTGCGAACCGACCATGAAGAAACAATGGCTGCCAACGCGCGTTTCCATGCGGCCCTGTTCGGTGCCGATATGCATGGTGACATGTTCGCGGATCGTATTGTTCTCGCCGATGATCAGACGCGATGGTTCGCCCTTGTAGCGCAGATGCTGTGGCGCGAGGCCGAGCGAGGCGAACGGATGGATCAGCGTATTCGCGCCGATGGTGGTATGGCCTTCAACGACGACATGGGAGATGAGCCGGACGTTATCGCCGATGACGACGTTCGGACCGATCGTGCAGTAAGGACCGATCTGCACGCCCTCGCCGACTCTCGCCGACGGATAGATGAGAGCGGTCGGATGAATATTCATAATGGGCCGGGCGGTATCCAAGAGATCAAGCGCCCATGATCATGGCTGTGTAGACGGCTTCGGCAACGACCGTGTCGCCGACCCGCGCTTCCCCCGTGAATTTCCACACGTTTGCGCGCTGGCGCTCCTTGCGGCAGAAGAGCTTGAGTTGATCGCCAGGTTCAACCGGCTTACGGAAACGGGCGTTCTCGATGCTCATAAAATAGACCAGCTTTCCTTCGGCCGAAGCGCCAAGCGAGGCAACCACGATCACGGCTGCCGTCTGCGCCATCGCCTCGATGATCAACACGCCCGGCATGACGGGACGGCCAGGAAAATGACCCTGAAAAAATGGCTCATTTGCGGTGACGTTCTTAACGCCGGTCGCAGACTCTCCCGGGATGACATCGATCAAGCGATCGACCATCAGGAACGGGTAGCGGTGGGGGATCATCTCGACAATGCGATGAATGTCGATGGTAATCCCCGGATTTGACGATTGGCCGTCCATACTTGGCTCCGGGTCTATAGCACCGGACACGTTTTACGGCCCCTTCTTGGGCTTGGTCAACCGCGATAGGGCGGCAACTTCGCGCCAGAACTGGCGAACAGGCCTCGCCGGAGAGCCCAGTACCACTTCACCTGCCCCCACATTGCGCGTAAGGCCCGATTGAGCCCCAACCTGTGCCCCATCAGCAAGTTCGAGGTGGTCGGCAAGTCCGACCTGGCCGCCGAGAACGACGCCGTTACCGAGCTTGCAACTGCCCGAAATTCCAACCTGCGCGACGATGATGCAGTTGCGGCCGATGACCACGTTGTGACCGATCTGGACCAGATTATCGATCTTGGTGCCTGCTCCGATGACCGTATCGCTCGCCGTGCCGCGGTCAACGGTGGTATTCGCGCCTATCTCCACATCGTCCTCGATAACGACGCGTCCGAGCTGCGGCACTTTGATGAGACCTTTGGACGTCGGCACGAATCCGAACCCATCCTGGCCGATGCGTACGCCGGGATGCAGGATCACGCGGGCGCCGATCAGCGCATAGTAGATCGAAACGTTGGCGCCGATCATGCTGCCCGCGCCGATCTCGACACCCGGACCAATCACGGCGTTGGCGCCGATCGTCACATGATCGGCGATGCGGGCCCTCGCGCCGATGACGACGCCAGAGGCGAGGCGCACTTCCTTGCCGATCACGGCATCGGGCGCGATCGGGGTGGCTCCATCAAGAGCCTCGGACATGGGATAGAAGATCGATGCAATGGCGGCAAAGGCCGCACGCGGATCATCAGCGATCAGAACTGAACAGGTCGCCGGAGCTTCCCGCGCAAGCGCTTCGGACGTGATGCAGGCGCTGCAGGCGCTCGCCCGCCATGCCGAGATGAATTTCTTGTCGCCAACGTAAACGATGTCGCCGCCGGCGGCGGTGTCGAGCTGCGCGATGTCAGAAATAACAAGCCCGGCATCGGCCCCTGGGGCCGGCCGGGTTCCCGTCATCGCCGCGAGGTCCGCGAGGGTACGCGGGACTTCGCGGCGATAAAAACGTGGATCAGGCATGAAGCGCCTTACGGCTCTTCTTACTTCGCCTTCGCTTTGGCAGCCGCCGGAGCGGCGGGCGTGCCAGCCGCTCCCGGAGCACCCTGCTGAGCCTGCTGGGCCTGCAGCGTAGCCGGATCTTGGAACTTCACGGCCGCGAGGCGCTGGTTAAGGCGCTCGAGAACCGGCTGGGTGATGTCCATGCCCGGGTCGAAGAACAGGAGCTGGTTGTGTGCGGCAACGGCGGTGATGCCCTGCTGCTTGGCGATTTCCTGCGAGACGCTGATGATCGTGTTGCCGATCTCTTGCATGGCCTGCTGGAACGAGAAGTCGAGACGTTCCTGCTTATCGCGTACCTGATTTTGGAAATCGGCGAGCTTGGTCTGGAAGGCTGCTGCGCGCTGCTGGAAAACTTCCGGCGCCATCACGCTGCGCTGCTGCGAAAGCTCCTGATCTTCGGCGCGAAGCTTGGCTTCTTCGTCCTTGATCTGGGTCTGGTAGCTCTGCGCGAACTTCTCACGCTCGAGACGCACGCCCTTGGCAGCAAGGCTGTCTTGGAGGATGCGGTCGGTATTGACGACGCCGAAGATGGCGGGCGAGCGGCGTTCTTGCGCCTGGGCGCCAGAAACTCCGCTGATCGCGGCGAGACCGACGACAGCTGCCATCAGAACCGAACGACGCACGGTGCTAAAAAATGTGGTTGTCATTGCTTGAGCCTTTTTTGAAGCGATTAGTAGCGTTGACCGAAATTGATACGGAAGCGTGACCTCTGGTCGTAAGGCTGCGCGTTGAAGACGAACGGTGAGTAGTCGACCGTGATG